>NZ_JANFYP010000010.1:0-121140 GCF_024460535.1 Blautia sp. MSK.18.38
TTACTTATCAACTTATAGCCGTTGGAGTTAATCCACAAACTGCAGAAGTTGATGCAGTATATAGACTATATGCCAAGAAAGATTGCAAAACAAAATGACACATATTTTGAGGAAGAGGAAAACAGCCTGCTTGCCTGTATGCAGAAAGGAGAGAAGCATGGATAATAAACTGAAATTCCAACAACTGGAATGTTATAAGCTGGCTACCGATGAGCAAAAGGAAAAGCTGAATAAGGAACAATATTTTGATCTGGATAAACTGCCGGGAAACCAGCTTCAGACAGAATTTGTCGAATACATTTACTACCGTGGAACGCAGGTATCCATCCTGACCATAAAAAGGGAAAGGCATTATTTTAACAGCTTATGTGAATTTTTTCAGAAGTCATCCCATCAGGAGAACAGCCTGCTTGACAGAGAAAAAGACTTCTGGATAAAGCAGTTGAAAATGTGGATGATACAAAACGGTAGGGCTTTGACGAAGCATAAAGTGACGAACATTCAGACTGAATCGGTGGAAAAAGCTGCCCTGATCCGGTATTTTGAAAGCCTTCTGGAATTTACACTGGATCGATCAGAAACCAATGAGCTGGCAAAGGATATCTGGCATCTGGAAAGGCTTCCGCTTATCCTGCGGACAAATCCGATTGTCAACCATAAGACACTAAATTTCAGAGGAATCCGGCAACCAGATATTCGGGAAGAAGTAAAAAAAGCAATTTACCATCATCTGAAAACCGAAGCCCTTGGCAGTATAAAACGTGAACTGTCCGCAATGAATAAATTTTCAAAGTATTTGGATGAAAAGCATTCCAAGATCAGCACCTGCGAAGAGATTGACCGGGAGATCATAGAACAATTTTTAATCAACATCAAGGTAGAATCAAACGGAGGGAATGGCATCCGGGATGACCTGCTAAAGCTTCGAAATGTGCTGGAAACAATCGGAAAAATTTATGATTTTCCACATCTTACAAAACTGTTTTTAAAATCTGATTTTCCGCCAGAACGGAAAGCAGAATTCAAATCTTATTCGGACAGTGAGCTGAAAAGACTGAATGCCCAGATTGTAAAAATGGAAGAGCAGATAGCAAGGGCAATGATCATCCACCAGATGCTTGGAACCAGAATTTCCGACACGCTGACCTTGCGGAAAGACTGCCTTTATAAACATGACCGTCAGGATATGATTATCATATACCAGCCGAAAACAAGAAGATATGAAAAACCGATCAGCCGGGAGCTGGCACAGCTGATTGGAAAGGCAGTCAGTTATGCAAATGAGCATTATCCTGAAAGCATTTATATCTTTGCGGACGAGAACAAACCGGAGAGACCAATCAGTTACCAAACCTTGCAGGATAAAGTGCTTCGAATGATCTATGAAAAAGATATCCGGGATGACAGCGGAAACTTATTCGGATTTGGAACGCATATGTTCCGGCACTGCTATGGGGTAAAATTAACGGAACTCCATGTGGATGACTGGACGATAGCGAAGCTCCTGGGACATAAGGGAGTACGAAGTGTCCAATATTACCGAAAAATGAGCAATCAGCGGATGGCAGATGAAACAAGAGAAGTTAGAAATTTTATGTCACAGATTATACTGGCAAGTCTGGACGGATGGGGAGAAGAATATGAGCAAATACGACAAGATGCTGGAATTGAATAAAAGAAAGAGCGAAGAAAAAGTGGAACGGGCAGTCCTGACAATACGGACAATGGTGTTGGAGAGAGAAAAGGTGTCCGTACCAGCACTGATGCAAAAGACTGGTTTATCTAGAGGATTCTTTTACAAGAATCCGATTGTAAGAGGTGAGATTGATGCAGCAATGGAACAGCAGGCTGGTATGGTGGATCCAAGGAGAAACATTATCAGTCAGGCGATGGAAGCGGAAATGAATCTGCTCCGGCAACAGCTACAGAAACTGAAAAGCGAAAATGAGAATCTAATAAAGGAAAACCAGAAGTTAAAAAAAGCACTATCCAAGAAAGAGTTGAATCTTATCAAACAGATTTAAGCTATATCATAATGCAAAGTAGGTCTGCCAGAATACAGCAGATCTGTTTTGCATTGTGATATAGAAACAGATTATGCTTAAAAGGCATTAAGCAACCCATGATAATGGGTATTGGACATAGAAAGTAATATGGGTGTATGATGGAGCCGATAAGAAATAGAGCGTACCTGAAAAGCAAACTGCCACAGGAAAATTATGAACTTTATGTAAAAAGCTGCAAAGTCTATTGACCTGGAGTTTACTTCAGGTTGTACCATAAAAGAAAAAGAGCAAGGAGGAATTTTTTATGGATATTGAACAGATGAAAAAAGACTTAGGTGGAGGTAACGTATTTCCAATCGGTGAAGAAAATGTAGTATTTGCAAAATATTTTACAGGTGAGTGCTATCTGAATATGCTTACAACAGAGAGAGTACCAGTTGGTCTCGTTACTTTCGCTCCTGGAACCATCAATGCATATCACATCCATCATAAAGGTGGACAGATCCTTATGGTTACTGGTGGAAGAGGATGGTACCAGGAAGAAGGAAAGCCGGCTCGTGAGCTGAAAGCCGGAGATGTAGTAAATATTCCACCAGAAGTAAAACATTGGCATGGAGCAGCGAAAGACAGCTGGTTCCAGCATCTGGCTGTTGAAGTTCCGGCAGAGGGTGCTTCCAATGAATGGCTTGAGTTTTTACCGGAAGAAGAGTATAACAAATTACCATAAAGCAAGAAAGACGGAGGTTTAGTATCATGGCAAAGATCACACAGACAGCGGGAAGAAATGCTCTGGGAACATTTGCCCCGGAGTTTGCACATTTTAACGATGACGTTCTGTTCGGAGAGAACTGGAATAACGAAGATATTGATTTAAAAACAAGAAGTATCATCACAGTCGTAGCACTGATGGCACAGGGAATCACAGATTCCTCTTTGAAATTCCATTTACAGAATGCCAAGGATCATGGGGTAACGCAGAAAGAAATCGCAGCGATTATCACCCACGTAGCATTCTATGCAGGCTGGCCAAAAGGCTGGGCAGTGTTCAACCTTGCAAAAGAGGTTTGGAACGAGGACGAAACAGAGGAATAACCTGGCAAAACTGCTCGTCACGAAAAGTTCGCACAAAGCACAGACGTGTATGCCGTTAAAGCCAGTAACTACAAGGGATTGCGAATAGGGAGTCCAGTTTATTGCAGGAATAACTGGCATATTCATCATGCAAAAAGCGGAGGCGGACAGATTCTTATCTGCATTGCAGGACGTGGATACTATCAGGAAGAAGGAAAAGAAGCAGTAGAAATGAAACCTGGAGATTGTGTCAATATTCCGGCAGAAGTAAAACACTGGCATGGAGCAGCACCAGATGAATGGTTTTCACATCTGGCAATTGAAGTACCGGGAGAAAAAACATCATCCGAATGGTGTGAAACAGTAACGGATGAGATATATGGAAAATAAACTTGATGCAGTCCAGTACTATCAGGATCACAAAGATCTCGGAGTACGTGGATGTGCAGAAAATCTTGGCATCGGATACAGCACATTAACAAAATGGCTGAAAGACTTCCGGGAATCAGGTGATATTCCTGTTCGTGGTTCTGGTAATTATGCATCTGATGAGCAGAAGGAAATTGCCCGTCTCAGACGTGAATTACGTGATGCCCAAGATGCACTTGATGTGTTAAAAAAAGCAATCAACATTCTGGGAAAATGACGGAAGTCATTTATCTTGAAGTGTCTGAGAAGACGGAAGCTGCCAAAAAGGCTGGACGCCGGGTTTCCGTCTCCGGGATGTTGAAATTTTTAGGTGTCTCTCGCTCAGGATTACATGTAAGTATAGATGATGTTTGGGATGCAACATGATAGAAGAGCTGTAAGATTTTGAAAAGAAAATCTTATGGCTTTTTTTGCAAACAAATAGAAGAGGAAAATAGCGCTAAAATGTAAAAAAATATTTTACAATAATAAAAAAGAAAAATGCTGATGAGGTATCAATTACGATTTAATCTGAGCTAATATCATGGTATTACCCTGAAACAAAGACACTGACTATATATTCTCAAGAGGGTAATACATTGTACAAGATTCCAATATACTAAAAAAGTTATTGACATACACCACAAATATAGTTATAATTCCAAATGTTTGAATTATAACTATTTATATGATAAAAGAAGGAGCTAAATAATAAATGGATGATTCATTTCACTACCTGTCTATGATAAACCATATGACTGTCCAGAAAAAACTAATGGAACAGCTGGCAGACACAGGCCTTACCTTGGGACAGCCCAAAGTATTGGATTACCTGAAAGATCGCGATGGTGCCAGCCAGAAAGAGATTGCGGCAGGATGCCTCATCGAGGCAGGATCTTTAACGTCCATTTTGAACCGTATGGAAGAAAAAGGTCTGATCGAAAGAAAAATGCTCAATGGAAACCGTCGTACTTTTCATATTTTTATGACAGAATCCGGAAAGAAAAATCAGAAGCTTGTGGAGGAGGCTTTTAAGAAAATAGAAAAAACTGCATTAAATGGTATTTCCGAAGAAGAGCAGAAGTTGTTTATGGATATTTTTTGCCGGATCTATCGAAATCTTGCAGATATGAAATGAGGAGGAAATAAAAAATGGAGAAACTAAAACGATATTTAATATTTCTGGTGGGATTGTTTGTAAACTCCCTGGGAGTCAGTCTGATCACAAAGGCAAACCTAGGAACATCCCCGATTTCATCAATTCCTTACGTATTAAGTCTTAATTTTCCATTTACACTTGGAAATTTTACCATCTTTTTCAGTATCTTTCTGATCGTACTGCAGTTGATCATCCTGAGAAAGAACTTTAAATTGGAGCACATCCTTCAGATTCCGGTATCCATCATATTTGGATATTTTATTGATCTTACCATGATTCTTTTTTCCTGGGTCAATCCGGAAGCGTACATCATGAAGATTGTATATCTTCTCATCGGATGTCTGATTCTTGGCGTAGGTGTATATATGGAGGTCTTGGCAGACGTTGTCATGCTTCCGGGAGAATCTTTTGTCCGTGCTATTGTTCTTACATGGAAAACAAATTTCGGAACAACCAAGATCTGTTTTGATGTATCCATGTCAGTGATCGCTGCTGTACTTTCTTTCGTATTTGCAGGAAGACTGGCTGGTGTAAGAGAAGGTACCGTTATTGCTGCCCTTCTGGTAGGCTTTATCGCCAGACTCATCGGTAAGAAACTTGTATTCCTGAAAGATATGATTTTCCCGGAAAGCGTATCTGCAGAAAACGAGAACGAAGCAAAAGAACAGACAGCAGGAACCTATGGAAAAAATGTTATCGCCATTGGAAGACAGTTTGGAAGTGGCGGCCACGATATTGGCAAGATTCTTGCAGAAAAGTTGGGATATGATTTTTATGATGCGGAGATTATCCAGATGACAGCAGGAACCACCGGATACACACCGGAATTCATCAAGAAAAACGAAGAGATCATGACAAACAGTCTCATCTATGATCTGGTTAATCAGATGTATCTGAATGCGGATATGCAGGATGAAGCACCGAAGGATAAGATTTTCGAGGCAGAATGTCAGGTTGTCCGTGATCTTGCGAAAAAAGGCAACTGCGTGATAGTAGGCCGTTGTGCAGATTACGTTCTCAGAAATTCCGGAAACTGTCTGAAAGTATTTTTTTCAGCGCCTCTTGTGAGCAGAATTAGAAGAGTGGCACAGAGACAGAATATCTCGGAGGGAGAAGCCAAAGCTACGGTTCAGAAAAATGAAAAACTCCGTGCAGATAACTACCGTTATTACACCCGCCGCATGTGGGGTGCAGCCGGAAACTTTGATCTCAGCCTGAATACAGATTTGGGAGAAGAATATATTGAGAACTGCATCCGCAGTGCTATGAAACTGTAAAAATATATAAAGCCTTATAATATTTGTCGTAAATGATATAGCCCCTTAAGGAACAGTCAATCTAAAAATCATATTTGAGGGACATATCATTTGCAGTAATATTATAAGGCTTTTTCTTTTCTACTGTATACAGATAAGACACATATAGGACTTATAAAGTATTTCGGTATTCCGCTGGTGTCATATGGAACTTTTTCTCAAAAATTTTATAAAAATGCGTAATGTTGGAATAACCGATCTCTTCCATGACAGTAGTAATAGAACGATCAGGCTGCTTTAATATTTCCGCCGCTCTGGACAGACGGATATTCTGGATAAGAGAAGAAAAAGTCTGTCCCATATAATTTTTTAGGATAAAAAGCAGGAATCCTCGGCAATTCAATTACCGAGATGAAAGCGTAAACTGTGCATGTCTACACTCATAATAAATGAAAAGATTGCAGAAAAGTACAACACAACACCAGAAGAGGTACGCAGAGAAATGCAGATAGCCATAGATGCAGGATTTGATAATCCTGATCCGGCTGTGCAGGAAGTATTTATGGGAAACCTGAATCCGGTCATAAAGAAGGTGAACCGGATGTAGTAGGAATATTTTCCGTAAATCGGGATGAAAATTTAACCGTGATGGCTAACCGGGGAGATATTGAGGATTGATGTTCGCTGATAATAGGTATCTATGATATCCTGTAAAGTAATCATATTCATTTTTTCTTCAGCAGTTTTTTGGATTTCATTATAGAATTCCTGTAAAGATAACTGAATATTAATGCCAACGCCGCAATCAGGGTTGGTATGAGTATCTAAATGGAGCAGCGGCTTCTCACCTTCAACTGCTTTATAAATATCCAGCAATGTAATCTGATCTGCTGGTTTTGAAAGAGAAGGACGGGCATGTCCGGCTACACTGGTCATAAGTCCGGCTTTTTTTAGTTTTAACATAAGCTGGCGTACAAAGCCGGGATTTGTATGGACACTTTCTGCAATTGAGGCACTGGAGAGAGATTTTTCCTGGTTGATAGCAATCAGAACCATCACATGAACAGTATCGCTTAATTTTGTTGAATATTTCATGATAAGAAACTCCTTATAGTATGATATAATAATTTTTTCACATTTTTGAGACAAAAATATTTCTGGTTTGTCTAAAACATTTCAAGTTCTCAACAGTTCTTTTCAATGTGTTGAGAAACTGTGCATATTTATTATTTTGATGATTGTAAATAATATAATTACAACTATAATGAAATTTAAAGGAAAAGTCAACACAGTAATGAAACTTACGGCAAAGGAGAGCTTATGGAATACAAAAATCAAACAGAAAATCGTGCATTTCAGGAAATGTTGCAGGCAGCAGTAAAACGGTTGCAAAATCGTTCCGGAGAGGATCTTGCTGCAAAAAGTGGGGCTGTTTTTCATAGCAGTCGAAATGTGCTTGAAGTACTGAGTTTTTATGAAACGATTGAAATTCAACTCCCTGAGTTTCGTATTAACTCAAACATGGACGAATGGCATTATCTGACATTGCTGCATTATCTGGATATGGCCGATGGCACAGAAGGCTCACAGAAGCTCATTACTTTTGGTAACCTGAAAGATGGATTGATACGTGGAACCAAGTTTGACCGGACAGCAGAGCAGAAACTGGAAAAACTCTTACAGGGCAAAGATCCTGAAAAAATTAAAAAAGCATGTAAAAGCCTGGGTGCAGAATTCACAGAGACAACGGCGGATCTGTGTGCTGTTTTTCCAGTTCTGCCAAGATATCCGGTAACTTTAAAGATATGGTTTGCAGATGAAGAATTTCCTGCATCTGGCAAAATATTTCTTCAGGATCATGCCGATCATTATCTGAGTGTAGAAGATGCGGTAACAGTTGGAGAAATTTTGCTGCAAAAATTATCGGAAGCATTTTCTTCCCTCTGATCATGGATCAGAAAACTTTCCAGTCCGGCTTTGATAAATTTGTCAATTGTTGTCTGAATCTGTTTCCAGTCATTACAGTGATTGCGTAGCATCAGTCTGTTGATGGAAAGGCAGCCATTCATTTGAAAATAAAAAACCGATTCTGCCTGCTCAAAGGTCAGGAGGCTGTGTGACATAAGCCAGGTCACATAGCCTTCTTTTGTATTTTCTGCTAATTTTTCCAGAAGAATGGGGGCAATTGCATCATCCAGAAACAGTGCCCTGTATTGTGATTCCATCTGTATTTTCTGACAGAACGGATAGGAACAGCTTTTTTGATTTAGACAGAATAAATGATCTACAGTTGTTAACATATCCTGAGTCATATCATTAAAAATATCTGATAATACATCATGGATATCGTAGTAATGAAGATAAAAAGTGCCACGGTTGATTTCAGCATTTTTGCAGATCTCTGTAACTGTAATTTTCGTAAAACTCTTCTGCTTTAACAATTCTAAGAACGTATCTTTTATGGTTTGCCTGGTATAGCGGGTACGGCGATCTTGTTTTCTCGTTTTTTCTGACATTATATACTCCTGTATTATTTGGTATCATATGATTCCTCAACAATTTTTCTGATGTGTTGAGTAGCCATACAAATCTCACAGATTGATTATTGTAATTTATATAGTAACAACTATAATGAGATTTAAAGAAAAAGTCAACAGATTGTTCAGAATTTTAGGAGGAAAAACATGGGACATGTAATTGCCGTATCAGGAAAAGGCGGTGTAGGGAAAACAACCCTTTGTGGATTGTTGATTCAATATTTATGTGAAAATGGAAAACATCCGGTTTTAGCTGTAGATGCAGATGCAAATGCGAATTTGAATGAAGTGCTCGGTGTTGAACCGGAGATTACACTCGGAGAACTGAGAGAAGAGATTGAACGTGCAGGAGTTGATCCACGGTATCAGATTCCGACAGGAATAACAAAACAGGCTTATCTGGAAATGCGTCTCTCCGATGCAATTGCAGAAGAAGATGATTATGATTTGATGGTAATGGGGCGAACCCAGGGACAGGGCTGCTATTGTTTTGTAAATGGTCTTGTGCAGACCCAGGTTCAGAAACTGCAAAGCCATTATCCATATATTGTGGTTGATAACGAAGCAGGTATGGAACATATCAGCAGAGGAATCCTGCCAATGATGGAAGTTGCGATTCTTGTAAGTGACTGTTCCAGAAGAGGTGTTCAGGCGGCCGGACGTATTGCAAAGCTGATGAAGGAGTTAAACTTTAAACCACAGAAAACCGGATTGATCGTGAATCGTGTTCCAGATGGAAAACTGGATGCCGGAACTCTGGAAGAAATCCGAAATCAGGGACTGGAACTGTTAGGGGTTGTACCACATGATGACCAGGTATATCAGTATGACTGTGATGGAAAGCCGATCATACGGCTTCCGAAAGATTCTCCTGTAAGAAGTGCACTGGGAGAAATTGTAAAGAAGTTAGGATTGTGAGCTGGAGGATTGAAAGTTTGAAGATTGAGTAAACAGAAATATTATCTGATTTGGTATAACCAATTGCAAAGAAAGGAAAATCCTCATGAGAAATCATTGGACAGAAATAGAAAAATATTTAGAAGACCAGAAGATAGCGCAGGAACTGATTGGAGAACTGAGAGATTTTCACATGCGTTATGAGGTAAAGGATCAGATAAAGGAACGGGTAGAAAAACCGGATATCCTATTTTATGGGAAAAAGATTCTGGAAATGTCAATAGCAGCGCTTCTTCAGGGAGATAACCTGTTACTTTCCGGTGCGAAAGCTACAGGAAAAAATGTACTATGCGAGACACTGGCATGGATATTCGGAAGACCGGAATACGACATCTCTTTTCATGTAAATACAGACAGTGCCGATCTGATCGGAACGGATACCTTTATAAATAATGAGGTTCGCCTTCGGAAAGGCCCCATCTACCAATGCGCGGAATTTGGAGGATTTGGAATCCTGGACGAAATCAATATGGCAAAAAATGATGCGGTTTCTGTATTGCATGCCACACTGGATCATCGGCGCAGAATCGATATTCCAGGATATAACAGAATTTTACTTCATCCGGCAACACGATTTATCGGCACGATGAATTATGGTTACGTAGGTACCAGAGAGCTAAATGAAGCATTGGTTTCAAGGTTTATGGTAATTGATATGCCTGAAATGGATGAGGATAGTGTCCTTTTTGTATTAAGACAACATTTTCCAGATGGGAAAAAAAGTGCACTGAAAGCATTTGCAGGACTGTTTCTGGATTTGCAGATCAAAGCTTATCATGGAGAAATCTCAACAAAATCTCTTGACCTGAGAGGATTGGTTTCTGCTGTAAAAGCAACAAGAAGCGGACTTTCTCCAATTGATGCAATCCAGATGGGGATTATAAATAAAAGTTTTGATGTATTTGAAAAAGAGATCGTAGAAGATGTGGTTTCTACCAGAATCCCATCTTCCTGGACCGGAAAAGATATATGGGGGTAAGCTTGTATGGAGGATGTCAGATGGCCGGCGGAACAACTGGAAGAACATCGTCTGGAGATCAGTAATCGTATCAGAAATCTTTTTTGGACAGTCAGTGGTGATTATGATATGGAATTTGAACCGGATACAGAAAAATATGTTTATTCAAAACAAACGGTTCTGTATGAGGCAGTGAAGCAGGGTGCCTTTGCACGATATTTTGATCAGAAGAAACTTGGCATGTATTTGATGAAAAAATTACATTTTTCTGCTGGAGAAGATATGCTTTTGCCTCTTGCCGGATTATGCATGGATGCTGCAGTGAATCGTTTTATCATTCGAGAACGTTTGGGAACAAAGGAAATCAGAGAACAGGCGTTCAGAGAATTGGAAAAGGCCGAGGAAGAGCAGGTATCAGACAAAGCTGGAACAGACCTGATTCACAGGATTAGGCTTCTGTATATAAGGCATGTTCTGGAGAACACAAACGATGAGGGAATGGATCCACAGGCAGAGATTGCATTGTACAAGATTCTTTCTTTGAAGGATGCGGAAAATACGGAAGAGGTCATAAACGTGATAGATGAGATTTATAATCATGTTCTGGATCCCTCTTTTGAAAAAAGGAATGGAAATCTGGAGAAGATTCTGAATTTACCGGATATGGCATTGGCCAATGACGCGTGGCAGGAATGCATGACGGATGAACAGATGGAAGACATCATTCAAAAATATCTTTCTAATCTCAAAAAAAAGATGATGAGTCTGGATATCAGAAACAAAAAGAAAAAAAGATTTTATTTCTCGCCGGAAAATGAAGAAGTTCCGGAAAGCTCGGAGAATATAAATCCACAGGCAGTGCGACGGATACGGGAATATGTGGAACTGAATTACGGAAAATCGTATCTAAGTGAATCGGAGCAGGCCAGAGTCAACCGTAAATTTTGTACAGGAATCCACAAAAACTGTATCCTGTATCTTACAGATGGAATTTTACAGAACCCTGTGATAAAAAATAATCAATACCGTTTTTCACAGCTGCAGTTTGAAAAAAATAAAGCCTATTATGGAAATAATCACTGGATCATCAAAAGAAATATTTCTGAGTTGGCAGAGTCACTGAAACGGGCATTTATAATCCGAAAGGATGATTTTGTCAGCAGATCTGATGCAGGGCAGCTTGTTCCTGAAAGGTTATGGAAAATTGGAAGAACAGATGATGACAAGTTATTTAATAGAAAAAAGAGAGCAGAAGATTCTGAGTTTGTAATAGATGTCTTGATTGATTCCAGTGGTTCCCAAGCTGGCAGACAGGCTCAGGTAGCGGCGCAGGGATATATTATCAGTGAAGCATTAAGCCAGGCAGGAATTCCTCATCGGGTGACAGGATACTGTGCTTTCTGGGGATATACAGTACTTCAGAGATTTCGGGATTATGAAGATCCAAGGGAAACAAATGAAAGAATCTTTCAATTTCGGGCATATGCCAATAACAGAGATGGGCTTGCCCTGAAAACCGTTTGTTCCTCTCTCATGGAGCGACCGGAAAAAAATAAGATTTTAATCGTATTAAGTGATGGAAAACCCTGTGATATGAGCATACAACGACCAGGAACCCGCCAGCCCAAGATCTATGACGGAGAAGGAGCTGTGAAAGATACTGCATATGAGGTGCGTCGTGCCAGAAATCAGGGAATTTTCGTAATTGGTATTTTTGTAGGGAATGAAGAAGAGCTCTCCGTGGAAAAGAGAATCTATGGAAAAGACTTTGCCTATATTCGTAATATCAGCAATTTTTCCCGTATGGTAGGAACTTTTTTGCGAAGACAAATTGATATGGAATGAAAATGGAGGAATCACTATGGGTAAAATTGGATTTTCCAATTGCCAGGATGTAAGAAATCAGAAAAAGATACGGGAATTAGATTGTCCACGCTGTCATGAACCGGGAGGCATTGAAGCCTTTGTGAAAGACGGGATACTTGCAGAGGATGGAGTATGTGATAACTGCGGATATATTCTTCCAGAAGGAACAGAACTGGAGGAAGTGGAGTAAGAAGCATTTGAGGAGATAACAGATGAAAATTGCTGTAACTGGAAAAGGCGGAGTAGGGAAAACCACGATATCTGCAGTATTAGCACGGCTGTATGCAGAAGAAGGGAAAAAAGTATTTGCTGTAGAGGTGGATCCAGATGCAAATCTTGGACTTGCACTGGGTTTTTCAGAGGAAGAACTGGAGAGTATTACGCCTATCAGTAAAATGAGAAGGTTGATTGAGGAGAGAACAGGTGCAGATAAAAGTAATACTTTTTATAAAGTCAATCCAAAAGTGGATGATATTCCTGAAATTTACGGAAAAGAAAATAATGGTGTTCGACTT
Source organism: Blautia sp. MSK.18.38 (assembly GCF_024460535.1). Taxonomy (NCBI): domain Bacteria; kingdom Bacillati; phylum Bacillota; class Clostridia; order Lachnospirales; family Lachnospiraceae; genus Blautia; species Blautia sp. MSK.18.38. The sequence goes on from NZ_JANFYP010000010.1 coordinate 12,734, forward strand.
CTGGTTCTGGGAACTGGTCCTATGTCAAGATTTAGTACAAGTTAAAAAAACAAAATATCTGCTGTTGGAGCAAACTCATTATACATCAGAAAGCCCTGTACGATATTTTTTTATGAAAAAGTTGTAAAGTGGTGTAAAGATTAATGATCTTTGTATTGGCACCGAAAATATATTTATTTCTCCGCGGCTTTTCTTCCAGGATGTGAGAGTGCCGCGGAGAATTTTTTGCGAAGAAAGAATTGCTATAGCTTTTGTAATTCCGGGAAAACCTTTATCTAAGAAAAAAATACAATATTAACATGAATATCATGAATATAATATTGGAGGCTGTGAATATTCCCAAATACTTCCCTCTCAGATTCCTGTTTTCTTTTGCAATATATTTGAAACTTATCAGGCTTGCCATGGATGCAATCAGAGTGCCGAGACCTCCAATATTGGTTCCGACAATTAAAGCCCGGTAATTATCTGTAAAGCCGGATAAAAGAAGCGCAGCGGGAACATTGCTCATAATCTGACTGGCAAGAACAGCAGTAAGTGTTTCCCTTCCTGCCATGATTCTTTCCAGAAAACTGCTGAATTGCGGAATCCTTCCAAGATTGCCGATAAAAATAAATAATGCGATAAAGGTGGCAAGCAGGGAGTAATCCACCCTGCTTATATTTTCCCTGTTTCTTAGCAGCATATATATAAGAACCAATACAAGAGGAATCTGGTATGGAATGATACGTGCAACAGTGAGCAGGCAGATTGTAAATAAGATCAGGTAAGCGGCCAGGTATTCCATGTTAAGTTCTTTTCTGTCAGAGAATCCCAAAAGAGTTTTATCTTTTTCGGAACCGCATACGTGAGGTGCTTTGGCAGCGGCTACCTGTATCCATATCAGAAGAAGGATAAGTGCTGTGGCGGAATAGGGAAGCATCAGGGTTATTAATTCTGCCGCGGACATCCCTGCTCTGGCATATAGATAAAGGTTCTGCGGATTTCCGATTGGTGTGAGCATGCTTCCGAGATTAGCAGCGATTGTCTGCATGGCTACTATTTTAAGAAGCCAGTAATTGCCCAGTTCCTTTGGCAGTTTATGCACAATGATCAGTGCAAGAGGAACAAAAGTAATCAATGCCACATCATTGGTGATCACCATTGACAGGAAGAAACATAAGAGTACCAACAGCCTGATCACACCCACAGTTCCCGATGTTCCCATAAGCAATTTTTTGGCAAGTATATCAAAAACACCAACAGCCTTCAAACCAGCTACAATTGCCATCAAACAGAATAGGAGCCCGAGAGTCCTGAAATCGATATAAGTAAAATAAGCCTTATCCGGTCTGACCCAGAACATAGAAAGAAGCGCCAGGATCACTGCAATTGACAAAACGGTTTCTTTCCTGAAAAAAACATATAATTTTTGTAACATAATATTTCCTTTCCGGTCTGATACGATCGCGTATAAGTATATCACAGAAACATCCAGAAAAAAAGAATATCATTTTGTATTGTGGATTGTGTTTGCGATTACCGCCTCATTCCTGTATAATAAAAATGTTATCAATGGCGACATCATTTCAAAAGTTCAGAATATGAAAGGAAAACGTTTTGGAAGAACTATACAGAAAATATCAGGGAAAAACAATAAAAGATGACTATGGGAAAAAATTCCAAGGAATTTATAGATTTTGCAAATGACATGAAAAAGAGCATGAAAATTAATGCCGCAAAATATGGATTAAGGCTTATTACTTTTGAGACGGGGCATTACGATATGTGCGGATATTTTAAGGACAACGAAACAAAAAAAGTATGCATATTTTTCATTCCATGAATGCAGGAACCACCCCATAGATTTCGACATGATGAACTCTAAGGGATTTCTCGTCCGTTCTGCAAAAGGATTGAACGATTGCACTGGAGGATACAACAACTTGTTGCGTATCTGCGTCATCAGAATCTTTATGCGATAAAAGAAAAGTGCCAGTACGGATCCATTCAGGTTCCATACAGTTACTATGACTGCGGTATACCGGATTATTTTACGAGTGTACCGCTGCACTGGCACAGTGAAATGGAATTAAATTACATAAAATCTGGAAATGGTTTTTTCAAATACGAGGATCAGACCATCTCTGCCAAACCAGGAGACATCGTTCTGATCCAGCCCAACGTCCTTCATGCTATCATGTCGGATGAGCACAGCTCTTTTTTTTATGATACCATTGTTTTTCATCAGAATACGCTGGTGGGAAGTTACGATGACCGTTGTTATACAGATATTCTGCTGCCGATCTTTTCTTCCAGACGAAGAGTTCTGGTCCCTGTATCTCAGGCCCCCCCGGGGTATCATGAACTCCATGATTCGGTCCGGACTATTATGCAGTGTGCGCACAAAAATCTTGCAACGTCTGATCTGTTACTGAAAAGCGAATTGCTTCGCTTATTTTATCTGCTGGCATCGACACCGGGACTCTGCACCGAACACACGGTTTCGACAGAATCTCGGATGACCGAAACACTTCGGCCTGTTCTCACTTGTATACAGAAACATCATTCTGAATCTGTCACCATAGAGCAGCTGGCAAAGATCGCTCATATGAGCAGCAGTTACTTTATGAGCTGTTTCAAACAGAATTTCGGTCTCGGAGCCATTGAATATCTGAATCAGGTACGTATCCGATCAGCATGCGACCTTCTGCGCAATACGGATCGCAGTATCTCCGACATTGCTTTCGATACCGGATTTCATAACCTTTCAAATTTCAATCGACAGTTTCGCACCAAGGTAGGATGTTCTCCTCAGACTTACCGAAAAGAATCCGTTCTTTCCTGATAGATCCAGTAAGTGATCATCAACATGATCCAGGCGCCGATCCAGGCAGATACTTCTGCCAGAGCAACACCACGAAAAGCCAGATATGGAGTCAGCAGCTTTACCATGACCACTCGAAGAGACACTTCCAGGACTCCTGAAAGCATCGGAACAAACGTATGTCCCATGCCCTGACACCCGTTGCGGAACACAAACAGCCATCCCAGAGGAAACAGACAGATGCCTGTAACCGCCAGAAAATCTCTTGTGTAAGAAATAATCGACGCATCATTCAACATGAAAGAAGTCAGAAACTCAGGAATACACAGCAACATCAAAGCCAGTGGAATATTTATCAGGATCGTCAGGATAACTCCTTCCCGGATACCGGTACGTATCCGCTCCTTTTTTCCGGCACCATAATTCTGTCCCACAAAAGTAAGAAGTGCCAGGCCCACTGTATTTGCCGGCTGTTCAAAAAGACTGAGGATCTTGGTGCATGCCGCATAGGCAGCCACATAGCTTGTTCCCATATTGTTGACAAATGTCTGCAATACCATTCCACCCACTGCAGTGACAGAATTCATAACGGCAACAGGCAGACCTTTCAATGTCAGTCTTTTGATGATTACACTCTGTGGTTTCCAGTCCGTTTTTTTCGGGATCAGATTTTTTTCCCTTCCTATGTAGTAACAGCAGTAAAGCGCAGACAGAACCTGTGCCAGAACAGTGGCTAACGCTGCGCCAAAAACACCCATATGCAGCGGAAAAACGAATAACAGATCCATCAGAACATTAGCAATGGCGGAAATTATCATTGCAACCAGAGGCACCCGGCTGTTTCCGACGGAACGCAGAAGTGTCATGGCAAAATTATTAAAAATTGTAATGGTGGTTCCCGCAAGAATTGTTCCGAAATATTGCAGTGTTTCCGTCATCAGATCTTCCGGTGTATGGAGAAATGTAAATAATTGCCGCATGAAGGCCAGACTTACCACTGTGATCAAAATCCCAATAGCCAGACAGATCCAGACAGACATTGCCAGCTCCTTACGAAGTTTTTCATAATTGCCACTTCCAAAAGACTGAGAAATACAGATTCCCAATCCTCCTGTCAGCCCAATTGCGAAACCAATGATCAGAAAATGTACGGAACCGGTATTTCCGACTGCTGCAAGTGCCGTATCGCCAATTCCTTTTCCCACCACCATAGAGTCTGCAAAGCTGTATAACTGCTGAAACAGATTTCCTGCCAGGATCGGCAGAAAAAACTGTACCAGTAAACGCATGCAGTTTCCCTGCGTCATATCATTTGTCGTGTTCTTACCCATTATGTTACCTCCTGATGTCTAAACGGTACTCTCCAAATACTGTCTGCTTTTAGCCAGTATTTTACTACTGAAATGATACTTTTTCTATGACATTACTATGCTGAAATATTAGCAGAAAGTTTCTTGTTTAAATTTTTTATGATGTTTTCAGAGTTATCTTTTGAATAATATCTCATTTTTGCTGCCGATAAATAGTCCATAATAATACCTCCTCTTCAAAATTAATTCTATCATAAAATGACATATAAATCTAATAAAGATATGCTTAAAAGACAAGAGTTCATAATGATTAGTGAACATCATAATATTTTTAGAGTAGCATCCAAATATCACAAACCGATTTGATGAGGAGAAAATACCAGAGCAAGATCCACCCGTGTATTACAGTATTGTCATTTTGACAATTTTGTATTACTTACGAGTAGCAGACTTGATGGGGATTACGTCCCCATACCCACGTGAAAATATAATTGCTGGCAATTATATTTTAGCAGATACGCGAGCATATCTGAGTAAGCGTCACAGACAACAAAATAAGGAAATTTTGATAAGGCATTCACCTGGAATAGGTGAGTGTTTTTTTGTTTTTAAGTATTCAATTAACCGAAAAAATAAAAAAATTTCATCAGGGGGCTGTAAAGATGCCTCTCAGCGTTTCGTTTTATGTAAGGGTGTTTTTGACAGGAAAAAATAAAAATTTTTTCATCAAGAGGCTGTATTTATGCCCTTCATCTTTTGTATAAGTGTAAGAACATTTTTTAGCCGGCATAAAAATGATTTTTACAACAATTAGAAACAGAAATGAGGCGAGAAAAGAATGAAATATGAATACATGAAGGAGTCAGAGCAGATGCTTCAGTACTTCCAGTTTCCGAAGTTTTTGCTCAAACTGCGCATTTCCCAAACTGCAAAATTTCTTTATATGATTTTGTATGACCGGGCACGGATATCGAGAATGAATGAAAGAGCTAATCCCCCAGCTATGCTGGGGCGAATAGTGTAGTAGTGACGTTGTAGAATGTATAATAAAGCCTCCTATGATACAATAGTAAAGGTGTCTCAAGCCAATACTAAAGAGAATAGGAGGCGGTCCAACGTGGACAGTAGTAGTTTATCACATACGAGGTATAAATGCCAGTATCATATAGTGTTTATACCAAAGTATAGAAAACGAATTATGTACGGAAGATTAAAAGCAGATGTAAGAGAAATAATAAAAAAACTGTGCGATTACCGGAACATAGAAATAGTAGAAGGTGCAGTATGCGCAGATCATGTACATTTGTGTTTAAGCATTCCGCCAAGCGAAAAAGTGTCAGATGTGGTAGGGTACATAAAAGGAAAAAGTGCATTAATGATACACGATAAATATCCGGAAAGTGTAAATGGATGGTCAAAAGCTTTTTGGGCAGAGGATATTATGTCGCAACAGTAGGCAATATCACAGAAGATGCGGTAAAGGAATACATTCAGCAACAAAAAGAAGAATCGAAAAGAGAAGATACTAGAAGATAGCCTCTTTTAGAGGCCGGCCGGTATAAGTGCTTGAGGCATCCGCCTTTCAGGCGTTGCAGGCATAGGCCCCTTATAGGGGCATAATCAAACCACCAGTTGAACTGGTGGTTCATGACTTAGTTGGATAGACAAGTATGGAAATGTTTATCTGATTTTTCCGATAGAGGAATTGTCTGCTCAAATCGGCAAATGTAAATCTTCTGTAAAAACAGCATTGAAGGAATTAGATGATGTGGGACTATTGGTTCGCAGATCTGGTGGTTTTTCAAAACCCAATCATTTATATGTAAAAAATCCATCTGATGAGATAGGTTTACAGCCGGTTGACGATAAGGCGGTTGAAAAGATGGTTGCAACAGAGTCGGAAAAGCAACCTTCATCTGGTCGTAAAAATGGCTGTGCAGGAGTCGGAAATGTGGCACCTAGTAAAGTAACTGAGAAATATAAAAGTAATAAATATCATGAAGTAAATTATTGCTATGGGGAAGAAGAGAGTTTGTGATGAGAGAAGAAGATACCGTATGTGTAGGCAGTGATGGTTTGCAATACTGCAAAGTCTGTGGGGAAGCGAAAGAAGCTTTTTTCCCCGAGGGTGGCTTTATGGGGATGAAGAAACATTCCAGGCAATGTGCCTGTGACAGAAAAGCATATGAAGAAGAACAAAAATATTTTAAAGAGAAAGAACACCGGGAATTAGTCAGTAGAAATATGAGCATCTGTTTTGACGAGAGCAGGATGGAAGAGTGGACATTTGAGAATGCAGATATGTCAGATGCAGTAATGCATAAGGCAAAAAGCTATGTTGATAACTGGGAGGAAATGAAAAGAAATCATATAGGCTGTTTGTTCTGGGGACCGGTTGGCACTGGGAAAAGTTATATTGCCGGGTGTATTGCCAATGAACTTCTTAAGCGGGAAGTAACGGTAAAGATGACCAACTTCAATACCATTATCGATGATATATTTCCGTTGGCAGACAAAACGGAATATATCAATGCATTGGCTTCTTACCAGCTTTTGATTATTGATGATCTTGGAGTGGAACGAAATTCAGAATATGCGTTAGGAATTATTTTTAGTGTCATAGATCGCAGGATCCGTTCGGGACGACCTTTGATCATCACAACGAATCTTCCGCTGAAAGAAATAAAAAGCGAGACCATGTTGGATAAAAGGCGTATCTATGACCGTATTTTAGAAATGTGTACGCCTATGTATGTTGGAGGCACAAGCAAACGAGAAGTGATTGCAAGTATGAAAATGGAGAAAGCGAAAACGCTGTTGAACACAAACAGAGGGAAGGAGGAATGCGAATGAATCATACAGAAAAAACAATACCTGTTTGGAAGAAATATTCTTTAAATGTTTCCGAAGCAGCAGAATATTACGGAATTGGAGAAAAGAGATTGAGACAAATCGCAGGTGAAAATGAAGGAGCAGATTTTATTTTGGAAGTTGGTTCGCATATCCGGTTCAAAAGAAAATTATTTGAAGATTATCTGGACACAGCCAGTACAGTTTAAGTGACAGAATAGAAGAAATAGTAATGAAAATAATGTTCATTTTATCTTAGCGAAGAGAAGGTCTTGTGGTATAATGAATAAACCGAGACGGTCTTCCAAGTTAAATGAGCATTTAATGAAGGAGACGAAATATTATGAGTGAAAAAAGGAGAGATCATAGAGGACGTATATTACACAATGGAGAAATACAGTTATCTGATGGCAGATATCGATTTAAGTATGTCGATGAGATGGGAAAGGAGCGCTGCGTATATAGCTGGCGCTTAGACCATAACGATGCAACTCCGAAAGGAAAGCACCGTACTTTGTCGCTTCGAGAGATGGAGAAGAAAATTCAGGCGGATCATTTCGAGCAGATTGCAACAAATGGCGGAAATATGACAGTGCTGGAACTGGTTGAAAAATATATATCAACCAAAACCGGTGTCAGACCTACTACAGTTGCAGGATACGGAATAGTTATCAATATATTGAAGAAAGATCCATTTGGAAAAAGAAGGATTGATACGGTTCGGATTTCGGATGCAAAATGTTGGCTGATACATCTTCAGCAGGTAGAAAAGAAAAGCTATAGTTCCATCCATTCGATCCGAGGAGTCCTTCGTCCGGCATTTCAGTTGGCGGTGGACGATGACCTGATCAGGAAAAAACCATTTCAGTTTCAGCTAATGGAAGTGGTCGTGAATGACAGTGTGACAAGAGAGGCAATCAGCAGAGCGGAGGAGCGTAAGTTTTTACAATTTGTGAAGGAGGATCCTCATTTTTGCAGGTATTATGAGGGAATCTACATATTATTTAAAACCGGCCTTCGAATCTCGGAATTTTGTGGTTTAACGATTTCTGATATTGATTTTAAGGAGCATACGATCAACATCGATCATCAATTGCAGAAAAAATCAAAAATCGGATATTATATTCAAGAGACTAAAACAACCAGCGGAACGAGAAAGATACCTATGACTGCGGATGTAGAGGAATGCTTTCAGAAAATAATAGAAAAACGAAACCCGCCCAAAGCAGAGCCTATGGTAGATGGAAAAAGTGGATTTTTATACTTTGATAAAAATGAAAGTATCTGTTATTCCCTGCACTGGGAGCATTATTTTCAACACATCATTCAGAAGTATAATAATACTTATAAAGTACAGATGCCTGTCATTACACCGCATGTATGTCGGCATACCTATTGCTCAAATATGGCAAAAGCGGGAATGAATCCAAAGACATTACAGTACCTCATGGGGCATTCGGATATATCGGTCACAATGAATGTGTACACACATATCGGATTCGATGATGCAGAGGAAGAACTGAAACGAATGGAAGAGTTTAGGAAAGCGCAGGCGGAGATTGAACAGAAGAAAAAGAAACCAATGTCGCAGAAGATGTTCAAGGCAATTTAATATGGAAGATGGGTAACGCTCTGGCTTAGGGCGGAGCGTTATTTTGGTGGAAAAATGAGATGTTCTGAGATATAATTATTGTGTTAAGTATATTTATGAAACATTGTATAACACACATAAGATTTAATGCTGAGAAATTACAAATTTGTCATTGTTGAAAATAGATTTTCACATTAACGAGAAAGGGTGACGAAATGGAAAAAATACAAGTAGTGCTAGCTTCTCCATCGGATTTGGCTGATGAACGTCAAATGATTAAAGACTTAGTGAATTCATTAAATCCATTATATATGAAAAATGGAATATGTATTGATTTAAGAATGTGGGAAAACAGTACACCTGGAATGAATGCTGATGGACCGCAAGGTTTAATTGATATGGATTTAGAAATTACCAATGCAGATTTATTTATTTGTATGTATTGGAAAAAAATAGGTACAAAGTTAGCTAACGAAGATGTTGCAGGTACAGAGCATGAACTTAATTTGGCATTGGATAGTTATCATAAACGTAGAAAACCTGATATTAAAACTTTTTTTAAGGTGATTGATGAATCTGAAAAAAATGATGATACAAGGAAAATTTCTGCAATATCAAAGAAACTACAACCTTTAGGTTTATATACACCATTCAAAGATATAAGTGAACTAAAAGATAATGTAAGTAAAATCTTACAAGCTGAAGTAATGAATTTGATTCGTAAGCAAGGGCAAGTTATGCCTGAAATACATAAATATATTGAAATTTCAGACACAAATGAATTTATCAGTAATTTTTCATCTAATAATAAATTAGTTTTAAATAAAGGTTATTATGATATGTTGGATTTTGAAAGGGAAAATACAGATAATATTTTTAAAGAAGAAGTATTTGACGGAAATCAACTTGTGGTATCCAACATATCAAATGTTACTGTTGTGGGGGATAATTCGACATTGCTTGTTAATCCGAGATATGCAAATGTGATTTGTTTTCGTAAGTGCTCTAATATAAAATTGATTGGATTAACACTAGGCCATACGCCTCGAAAGGGAAGTTGTATGGGATCTGTCTTGCGGTTTGAGAATTGCAACAACATACAATTAGATTCGTTAGAATTATTTGGATGTGGAACATACGGAATTGAATTAGAAAACTGCACTAATATTCGAACCAATGGGATTAAAATTTTTGAGTGCTCTTATGGAGCATTAAGTATAATAAATTCAAATTTAGAATTTTCAAATAGCATGATATATGATTGCAATAAAACTGTAGGTTGTATTATTGAAGCTACAAATAGTCAATTAGATTTTAATAATGTATCGATTTTTAATAATTATATAGATAACTATCTGATTTCTTTGGAATCTTCTAGTTTGTTTTGCAGTGGTGTTTGTGTGTATTCTAATTCATTTGCTGGCTTATGTAATCAAGCGATTCCATTTGGATTATTTGAAGAAAATAATGTAATTCAAAGAGGGGAAGAGTTTAATATCACAATTTCTTCTTCAAAAAAAACTACAAGAGATGTATATGAAGAAATTAAAGAATTTGTTTGTATATATGGGAAAATAGAAGAATCTGTTTTTGATGATGGACAAATCTATATAAATGTTATAACGTCTAGATTTGAGAATATTTCCCAAATAGAAAGCTTTATAGAGGGGTATGATAATCTGGCAACGGCATGCGGTTAATTACGATTCCTTAGTAGTAACCCATTCCCTTTTACTACTAATTTTACTACTAACAAATAGTAACAACATGCTCAATTCTGCTCTGTTTTGCCACAATCTGTAATTTCAGAGCATTTTACCATACCCCCCATAACTCCTTGCAAAACAGGGCATTCCGGGGCAAAAGAAGGAGAAATAAAACTATGATTAAAGTGCTTTTCATCTGCCACGGCAATATCTGCAGATCAACCATGGCCGAGAGTGTTTTTACGCACAAGGTAAAAATGCTCGGCCTTTCAGATCAGTTTTTGATCGACAGTTTTGCAACAAGTACAGAGGAGATTGGGAATCCACCTCACAGAGGAACAGTGAACAAGCTGCGAGAAGTGGGAATACCACTGGTTCCGCACAGAGCGAAGCAGATTACGTGGGCGGATTATGAAAAATCCGATTATATTATTGGTATGGATTCTGCTAATATGCGTAATCTTAACAGGATGCTGAAGAATGACCCGGAAGAGAAGCTTTATAAGTTTCTGACTTTTGCCGGATCAGGACGGGATATTGCGGATCCTTGGTATACAGGAAATTTTGACAAAACTTATGAGGATATACAGGAAGGTTGTGAGGGATTTCTGGATTATCTGGAGAAACATGGAGAAATCCATTACTGATATTTCGGAATGAGACACAAATCTGAAACAATACAAAAGGTATGACAGCAAAAGGCAGCGGAAGCTGCTTTTTCTGTCGATGAAAACTTCTTTACAAATCTGAAAACTTCTATTATACTTGTCCATACAGCAGGCAACTCAAATTCAGCAGAGAAATCTGCTCTCTGCAATTCTACAGTGGAAGTTCTTTCCACAGAAATATCTAATCATGTTATCAGATCAGAATCATTTTGTGCGTCGTTGTGAGAGCGCACAGGATTTTGTCAGGACATTCGTCCGCTTTGTTTCACAGAAAGGAAATTAAATATGGAAAAAAGTTATGAAACTTTTGTCACGGACCTGAGAAAGCTTCTTCTTGCGGCTATGGACCTGAAGGAAGAAGAAATTTATTTTTCAAACGATGGAGAAAAATATGGCTGTTTGGGAGATAGGCTATTTGTAGAGAGTGGTCATATGGAAAAGGCAAAAACAGTCTGCGGGTTGCATACAGAAGAACTTTATAAAAGGTACTGTCAGGAACATTCTTTTGAAAATATCGTTCATGATTGTGTTAGGGAGATAAAAAAAGTCAGTGAAAATTGTGTGCTATGTGATTTGGACGATCTGAAAGATTATGAGAAGATAAAAAGCAGACTTTTTATTCGACTTCTGAATGCAGATAAAAACAGGACTATACTGAAGGAGTTGGTTCATCACAAAATCGGAGATATTGCTTTAGTGGTTTATTATCTTGCAGGAGAAAAAGAGGGATATGTTCTGAGTGCAAAGATCAAGAAAAGCTTTGTGGAGAAATGGGGAAAAGATGCGGATACTGTTTTCGAAGCTGCTCTAATAAATACATATTTTATCAGTCCACCAAGAATCTATCATTGGGAAAAAATGCTGTTTGATAAGACATATGAAGGAGATAATTTCATGGATATCCTTGGAACATACCATCCAAATAAAGGGATTGCCGGGAATTGCCTGAGTACAGAAAAGCGTACTAATGGAGCGGCAGCAATCTTTTTGCCCGGGGTAGCCAGACGTCTTTCTGAACTTCTGGGGACAGACCTGTATCTGGTTTTTACCAGTGTTCATGAAGTAATGGTCCATAATGCGGATGTGGTTTATCCGGAAGATTTGAAAGAAGTTCTAAGTGATACGCTCGAGAAAGCAACTCCGGAAGAGGATTATCTGACATCTTCCATTTATCGATACAGCAGAAGGAGTGGTGAATTCTCTGTGGAATTGAAATGAGCTAAAGAGAGGTGACATATGGAAGTGCTTTGAGTTTATCGTTATTTGGGCATTAGAACAGAAATTAAGGCCGGAATCCATCATAAAGAATGAAATTCCGGCCAGGTTCTTTCCATGTGTTATGCTGTTTGTCTAACTATTATAAGAGTTCTTTTTTTGTGGTTTAGCTGAGAAGTGCGGAATCGTTGGAAAATTCTTCACCGCTGGCTTCTTCGAATTTGTCCAGGAGATCTTTGACTGTAAGCTTTTTCTTTTCTTCGCCCTGGATATCCAGAATGATCTTTCCCTCCCACATCATGATCAGACGATTGCCGTGAGTGATTGCATCACGCATGTTATGGGTGATCATCATGGTTGTCAGATGATCGCGGTTTACGATCATGTCTGTGATCTCGAGAACCTTGGCTGCAGTCTTCGGATCAAGAGCAGCAGTGTGCTCATCCAGAAGAAGAAGCTGAGGCTTCTTTAAAGTTGCCATCAGAAGTGTCAATGCCTGACGCTGGCCACCGGAGAGGAGTCCGACTTTGGAAGTGAGCCGGTCCTCAAGACCAAGACCGAGAATCTTCAGGAGTTCGTGGTATTCTTCCCGTTCCTGGCGGGTAATGCCCGGACGGAGAAGGCGGGATTTTCCGCGGCGTTTGGCAAGAGCGAGATTTTCTTCAATTCCCATAGTTGCAGCAGTTCCGGTCATAGGATCCTGGAATACACGGCCAAGATACGCGGCTCTTTTATATTCGGAAAGTTTTGTGACATCGGTTTCACCGATAATGATCTTTCCGGAATCTACAGGCCAGGCACCTGCAACTGCATTCAGCATAGTGGATTTTCCGGCGCCGTTTCCTCCGATGACTGTAACAAAATCACCTTCGTTCAGATGAAGATCCACGCCGTTTAAAGCAACCTTTTCATTGATAGTGCCCGGATTAAATGTTTTATGTATATCGATCAGTTTCAGCATGATCATTTACCTCCCTGTTTGGCTTTTGTAAAGTATTTGCCCTTCCAGTATGGGAAAGCAAGGAACAATGCAACGACGAGTGCGGAAAGCATTTTCAGAAGGTCTGTATCAATTCCCATCCAGATAACAATCTGAAGTACCAGATAATAAAGAATAGAACCAAATACAACGCTTAACAGCTTCAGTGCAAAGTTGCGGAAAATACGGCTGAAGATCGCTTCACCGATAATTACTGCAGCAAGACCGATAACGATAGAACCACGTCCCATGTTGATATCTGCAAATCCCTGGTACTGTGTGAGAAGAGCGCCGGAAAGAGCAACAAGTCCGTTGGAAAGCATCAGTCCCAGAACCTTATTGCGGTCTGTGTTGATACCCTGTGCACGGGACATGCTTGGATTACATCCGGTCGCACGCAAGGAACATCCGAGTTCAGTTCCGAAGAACCAGTAAAGGACTGCAATCAGAATGATGATCATAATTGCTACGATAAAAAGCGTATTCTGTGTCAGAGCAACACCTTTGACACGTCGAAGGGATACCAGAAGATTAAATTTATCAACATTGATCGCCTGGTTTGCTTTTCCCATGATCTTCAGGTTGATAGAATAAAGGGAAAGCTGTGTCAGGATTCCGGCAAGGATAGCCGGGATGCCCATAAAGGTATGAAAAATACCGGTGGCAAGACCGGCCAGAAGTCCGGCTCCTGTTGCAACCAGCATGGACACCCATACATTGTGTCCGCTGAGCATCATCATGATACAAACAGCGCCGCCTGTACATAAAGTTCCGTCAACGGTAAGATCCGCAATATCAAGAATGCGGAATGTAATGTACACACCGATCGCCATGATTCCCCAGATAAGCCCCTGTGCGGCAGCTCCTGGAAGTGCGGTTATTAAACTCATAATCTGCATGTTAAATTATCCTCCTCTTTTTTATGCACGAACAGCGAGAAGGGGAACTCCCTTCTCGCTGTATCAGTGTATAATAGGTTTTTTACCGATTATTCAGCTGTTTTATCTGTTTCGATTGCTTCATATCCATCCGGAATTTTAATACCAAGCTCGTCACAGATGTCTTTGTTGTATTCTTTTGTGAATTTTGGTGCATATTCAATCGGCATTTTGGAGATATCTTTACCATCCTGAAGGATGCTGACTGCCATTTCGCCGGTTTTGTATCCAAGATCATAGTAGCTGATGGAAAGTGTTGCAACACCACATGCCTGGCAGATACCTTCTTCACCAGCGATTACCGGAACCTTTGCCGGAAGACAGATGTTGTTGATGATCTCAGTATTGGATGCTACAGTATTATCTGTAGGTGCATAGATCACATCACTGTCATTGGCAGCTGTGGTAACAACGGATGAAAGATCGTTGGAATCAGAGAATGCATAATCTTCACAGGTATAACCAAGCTTCTCAAGAGCATCTTTTACTGTATCTACCTGATACTGGGAGTTTGGCTCTGCTGAGCAGTAGAGAAGTCCGACATTTTTTGCATCCGGGAAAAGCTCATGGAGCATATCGGCCTGCTCATCAAGAGGAGCAAGATCAGAAGTACCGGAAATGTTCCCGCCTACTGTTCCGTCAAAGTCATCGATTCCGAGAGCGACACCATATTCGGTAACGGCTGTTCCAAGGATCGGGATATCGGAAGTTCCGGCAGCTGCAGCCTGAAGAGATGCGGTTGCGTTTGCAAGGATCAGGTCTGCCCCTTCTGAAACAAAGCTGTTGATAATGGTAGAACAGGTATTAGAATCACCCTGTGCATTTTGCTCGTCAAATTTTACGGAATCACCCATCTTTTCAGTGATGGCATCCTCAAAACCCTTAGTTGCGGCATCCAGTGCGTCATGCTGGACCAGCTGGCAGATACCTATTGTGTAAGTCTTTTCTTCTTTGGCGCTTACTGTGGCAGCACAGGTTCCTGTTACAAGAGCTGCTGCGAGTACAGCTGTTAAAATACGCTTTTTCATATTGTTTTCCTCCTCACGATGTTGCTGCATTTTTGGATTATTTAAAAATACAACACTGATTGTGTTAATATAACACTTTAACGCTTAAAAGTCAAGAAGAATTAACGTGAAAATATGTTGAGTAAACAGATCCGGAAAACAAAATAAAGCATGAAATGAAATGCAGGCACAGGAAAAAACATACAGTCATATCATATTGTGAATGAAATTCTCAAGGAGAAAGAACATGGCATATAAAATCGTTCTGGATGCCGGACATGGTGGAGAAGATCCGGGTGCTGTTTATAAAGATCGCAAGGAAAAGGATGACAATCTGAAACTGACCCTTGCAGTAGGAAAGATCCTGGAAGAGAATGGCGTGGATGTGGTTTATACCAGGACTACAGATATTTATCAGACTCCTTTTGAAAAAGCGAAAGCTGCAAATGAAGCTGGAGCAGATTTTTTTATTTCTTTTCATCGCAACAGCAGTTCCAAGCCGGAACAATACAATGGAGTTGAAGTACTGATCTATGATAAGAAAGGCATTAAATATCAGATGGCACAGAATATCCTGGGAGCATTGGGAGAACTGGGGTTTCGGGAACTGGGCGTAAAAGAACGTCCGGGGCTGGTAGTGCTCCGGCGCACAAAAATGCCGGCACTTTTGATCGAGACCGGATTTATAAACTCGGAAAAGGATAATCAGCTTTTTGAAAAAAAATTCGAAGAGATTGCCAGAAGCATCGCAGATGCCATTCTGGGAACATTGAATGAGGAAACGGTGGAAGAGCCATTGTATTATCGGGTACAGACAGGAGCATTTCGAAATCGGGAAAATGCAGACAGGATGTTGTATCAGCTGACAGATCAGGGATTTCCGGCGTTTATCCTGAGAGAGAATGATCTTTACAAAGTTCAGGTAGGAGCATATATGCAGCTTGGAAATGCGGTCAATATGGAACAAAGGCTGAGGGACAGTGGATATAGCACAGTGATCGTTACAAAATAGAAAACAGATGATCTGTTAGTGCATCTGCCACGAAAGAGTGATATGATTAGGCAATACAGAAAGCTGGATAAGGGATACCTGTCAGATAAATATCTTTTGATCCGGGATTTAGCTGCAGATGGTAAAGAAAGGACATAGAAAATAATGTACGAAGAGTTTCTGAAACAGATAGAAGATTTCATGTTTATAGAAGATAAGCCGGAAAAAGCGGATGTGATCTTTGTTCCGGGAAACGGATATCCTCAAATGGCGGAAAAAGCAGCGGAGCTTTACAGGAATGGGTTTGCACCAAAGATCCTGCCCAGTGGAAGATACAGTATCACAGCAGGGAGATTTACAGGAGTTCTTGACAAGAAAGAATGTTATTGTGGGACATACAAAACGGAATGGGATTTTTTGAAAGATGTTCTGATGCAGAATGGTGTACCGGAAGAAGCAATTCTGAAAGAAGATCAGGCAACCTACACTTATGAGAACGCAATTTATTCCCGGCAGGTAACAGACAGAGAATACCTGGATATCAAAAAGGCGATTCTCTGCTGTAAAACCTGTCATGCAAGACGTGCGTTGATGTATTACAAGTTGCTTTATCCGGATACGGAATTCTTTGTGAGTTCCTGTTGTGTGGATTCTATAGATAAAAATACGTGGATTATGACAAATGATGGAATTGATGAGGTAATGGGGGAAATAACTAGAATAATTAAACAATTTTCATTGATGCTCAAAAAAAATTAATTTAGGGGTGTCGTAAAAAAAAGAATTGTGTTATAATGCATTTGACGAAAAAAAGAAATATCTGTTACGAAAGATTAACAAGATATTAATTTTTGGAGAAATATTGGTTCGAGCGCATGTTACATGCGTTCGATATTTTATATAACTGAATTTTTTGACAAAAGGCAAATATGAATCTTAGATTTTGAATATAGAGGTGCAGATTATTATGAAAAAGAACACAAAGATTACATTTAGCAGAAGCTTTTCAATACTGGCAGCAGCGGCATTGTCCATGACACTGATCGGAGGACAGACCTTTCCGGCATATGCGGAGAACTCTTCAGGTATAGAATCCGGTGCTGTGATCCCGGATAATATAACTATTGACAGCCCTACAGCTCTTGCTAACATTGCGCTCCCATCTAATGTGTATGGAACTCTTTCCTGGGCAGATAGTTCTTATGTTCCGGACAAACGTGTGCAATCCTGTGGGGTAGTGTTCAAACCTGCTGCAGGTGCTGACCTTTCAGGCCTTCCGGGGTGGGACAGTAATTCAGGAACACTTACAGGTTCCGTGACAGTTGTGGTCAGCAGCATTGACAGTACAGAGGAAAATTCCGGAAGTGAGGAAAGCTCCGATTCTTCTGATTCAGATTCAGGAGAATCCTATGGAACCGATGATAAAGAGGAAAATGGAACCGACGTCAATGAGAATGATGCAGATACTTCTGTAAAAGAAACAGAGGACAGCACTGCAGAGAATGAGGAGAAGAACGAAGGTCTGCAGGATGACAGTGCTCAGGAAAATAAAGAAGATCCGGAGACAACAGGAAAAACGGAGCAGTCTTCTTCAGATTCTTCAGATACAACAGATGCAGCAGATGCCAGTGGAGAGGAAAAAAGGGATCCGGAGATAACAGAAGCTCCGGAGGTAACAGCTGCACCATCTGAGGATAATAAAACTCAGGATGGGGAAGAAGCAGAAGCTGTGGAAACTCCTGCTGTAACGATAACTCCGGCGGCAGAAGATGGTATGGATCTTGATGCAGCATCTGAGAATAGAGACGATGAGAATCATGAAAAAAATAACGATGCTGAAATTACCGCGATCCCGGAAATTACGGAGACTCCTGATACTGAAGAAAACAAGGATAATATTTTTGACAGGAAAGATGATACAGAGGATAAACGCCCTCAGAATGCAGCTACCGATCTGACAGAAACAGAAAAAGAGGAAATTGCGTCTCAAAATCATACTTGTGATGGAATAACTGTATCAGGAATCGATCTTCCGTGGTATGTACAGTTTCGTGTTTCTGGTGGTGAGGACTATCAGTTTACCAATGAAGAAGATGCAACAATCTTTAAATCCTATGAGTTTGAACTCTGGGATACACAGAATAATACAGAGTATAAAATTCCGGATGGGGAGTATATCAGTGTGACTGTACCTGTAAAGGCCGGCTATACATATTCGATTGAACACCTTCTTGATAATGGCGCAATGGAGACCATCATTCCAAGCATGGATGGTGATACAATGACTTTCAGTACACATTCATTCAGCCCATTTGGCATCGCTGGAAGTAAATCTCTGGTAGGGCCAGATGCTGAAAGCAATACAGGTGCAACGGTTACACCTGCAGCTGATGCTTCATCTTCGGATACTGCATCTTCAGGTACTGCAGATTCTGCAGAAACAGACAGTACAGACACCAATACGGCAGAGACATCTCAGAATCTGACTTCAGATAGCACAGATCAGGAACAGTCTTCTTCTCAGAACAGTGATACGGCGGAGAATGAGGCTGAAGAACAGTCTTCTGCAACAACATCTAAGAAACAGGTAAATACCGGAGATAACACTCAGATCCTTCCGTTTGTGATCTTGTTTGTGGCAGCGGCAGTTGTAGCTGGTGTAGCAGTGTTTTTTAAGAAAAGAAAGAAGTAATGAATACGAATAAGAGAAAAAGCTCTCCCATATAATGACTGTGGGAGGGCTTTTTTATGAAGGGAAAAGCAATATTACGATCATTGCTGCTAGCCTATGGAGTGACAGGACTTTTTCTTCTGATACTGGCGTTTCTGCTCTTTCAGTTTGAATTTGGAGGAGGAACGGCGGCGGTGGGGATCATTATTATTTATGTAGTATCCTGCCTGGTCGGAGGTTTTATGGCGGGAAAGATCATACGGAAAGACCGATATATATGGGGGATCGTTACCGGGCTTTCCTATTATGTTCTGCTGCTTCTGGTATCTTTTCTGGCACAGGGGAAATGGGATATGACCTTTGCCCATGCGTTGACTACTTTTTTCATGTGTCTTGGTGGCGGAGCCATTGGTGGGATGCTGTCGTAAAAGCTTACAAAAAAATGCTTTGAAAATCGATGATTTTATGCTATACTAGGCGAAGAATAGAATACATAAAGGAGGATATATCATGGAACATATCAAGACATTAAATACAAAGAACCTTCAGAACACGGTTAAGAAGGGTGGATGTGGCGAATGTCAGACATCCTGTCAGTCTGCTTGCAAGACTTCCTGTACAGTAGGAAACCAGAGCTGCGAGCATAAATAAGAAGCAGCCGTTGAATGAGTGGAAAGCAGCGGGAGATCCGCTGCTTCACTTGTTTTATCTGAAAGTAACAGGTATCCAGCAAAACGCGCCGGAGGGCGCGTTTTGTCGGGTTATAAAAGAATTTTAGAAAGGATTGCGGGAAGATGAGTCTGATTCACCGTTATCAAAGTAATGGATATAATATTGTGCTGGATATCAACAGCGGCTGTATCCACCTAGTAGATGAAGTAACCTATGAGGTGCTGCCGTATCTTGAAGAAGGCATGGAAACGGCTGCCATTGCTGAGAAGCTTAGCGACCGTTTTAAGAAAGAGGATGTGGAAACCTCTGTAACTGAATGTAAGAAGCTTCAGGAACAGGGAATGCTTTTTACAAAAGATATTTATGAGAATATCATTGATGAATTTACCAAAAACCGCCAGACCGTTGTAAAGGCTCTTTGCCTTCATATTGCTCATGACTGTAATCTGGCATGCAGATATTGTTTTGCAGAAGAAGGAGAGTATCACGGAAGACGTGCGCTGATGTCTTTTGAGGTAGGAAAAAAAGCGTTGGATTTCCTGATCGCTAATTCCGGCTCCAGAAAGAATCTGGAAGTGGATTTCTTTGGCGGCGAGCCTCTTATGAACTGGCAGGTTGTAAAGGATCTTGTGAAATATGGAAGAGAACAGGAGAAACTTCATAACAAAAAATTCCGCTTCACACTGACAACCAACGGCGTTCTTTTAAATGATGAGGTGATGGAATTCTGCAATAAGGAAATGGGAAATGTTGTCTTAAGCGTGGACGGTAGAAAAGAAGTTCATGACTACATGCGCCCGTTCCGTAAGGGTGCAGGAAGCTATGATCTGATCATGCCGAAATTTGAGAAATTTGCGGAATCCAGAAATCAGGACAAGTATTATGTAAGAGGAACCTTTACTCATCATAATCTTGATTTCTCTCAGGATGTTCTGCATCTGGCAGATCTTGGCTTCAAGCAGATTTCTGTTGAGCCGGTCGTGGCAGCAGATACAGAAGAGTATGCGATCCGTGAGGAGGATATCCCACAGATCCTGGAACAGTATGATATTCTTGCAAAAGAAATGATCAAAAGAGAAAAAGAGGGAAAAGGATTCAACTTCTTCCACTTTATGATAGACCTTACCGGTGGTCCGTGTGTATACAAACGACTTTCCGGATGCGGCTCAGGAACCGAGTACCTGGCTGTTACTCCGTGGGGAGATTTTTATCCATGTCACCAGTTTGTGGGTGAGGAACAGTACCTTATGGGTAATGTAGACGAGGGAATCACAAAGCCTGAAATCGTAAAAGACTTTGGAAGATGTAACGTCTATACGAAACCGGACTGTAAAGACTGTTTTGCCAGATTCTACTGCAGCGGCGGCTGTGCGGCAAATGGTTACCATTTCGGCGGGGATATCCGGGGGAATTATAAGATCGGATGCGAACTCCAGAGGAAGCGTGTGGAGTGCGCTATCATGATAAAAGCCGCTTTGGCGGAATAAGAGAGGAAAAAGAAAATGAAGAAAAGTAGAGGAATTGCAGTGCTGCTTCTGACAGCAATTG
This sequence comes from Blautia sp. MSK.18.38, assembly GCF_024460535.1. Taxonomy (NCBI): domain Bacteria; kingdom Bacillati; phylum Bacillota; class Clostridia; order Lachnospirales; family Lachnospiraceae; genus Blautia; species Blautia sp. MSK.18.38. The sequence goes on from NZ_JANFYP010000010.1 coordinate 33,686, forward strand.
TCACAGTATTCTTCTGCTATGTGGCTGCGGTAGGCATTGGTCCTACAGGAACAGGTTCGGCTAAGAATATCAACACCGGACTTGATCTTGCCGGCGGTGTCAGCATCACATACCAGGCTAAGGACAGCAATCCGAGCAAGGAAGACATGTCCGATACTGTTTACAAGATGCAGCAGCGTGTTTCTCAGTACAGTACTGAGGCACAGGCATATCAGGAAGGTTCCAACCGTATCACCATTGAGATTCCAGGAGTATCAGATGCAAATGCGATCCTAGAAGAACTTGGAAAGCCAGGTTCTCTGTATTTTATCGATCAGACAGATGCAGATGGAAACCAGAATTTTACAACAGGAAACAGTGAGAGTGGATATGTTCTTGCAAGAAGTATTGAGGATATCCAGAAAGCCGGATCTGTTGTACTGGAAGGTACAGACGTTGCAGATGCTGAGGGAGGTGCTTATCAGGATTCATCCACAAGCTCCCAGAAATATGCAGTCAGTCTGACTCTTACAAAGAATGGAAAAACCAAATTTGCGGAAGCTACCAAGGCAAATGTTGGAAAGCAGATCGCAATCGTATATGACAATCAGGTTTTAAGCGCTCCGAATGTAAATGAGGAGATTTCCGGCGGAAAAGCTCAGATCACCGGAATGGCAAGTACAGAAGAGGCACAGAATCTTGCTTCTTACATAAGAATCGGTTCCTTAAGTCTTGAGCTTACCGAGCTTCGTTCCAGCGTAGTTGCTGCACAGCTTGGTGAAGAAGCCATCGCAACAAGTGTAAAAGCCGGAGCGATCGGTCTTGTGATCGTTATGCTGATCATGATCATCGCATACCGTATCCCAGGTCTGGTTGCATCTGTTGCACTGGTTCTTTATACAACCTTAATGCTGATCACACTGAATGCCTTTGATATCACCCTTACGCTTCCGGGTATTGCAGGTATCATCCTGGGCATTGGTATGGCAGTGGATGCCAATGTTATCATCTACGCCAGAATCCGTGAGGAGATCGCGGCAGGCCTTTCTGTCCATGCAGCGATCAAAAGTGGATTCGGCAAAGCGTTTTCCGCTATTTTTGATGGAAACATCACAACACTGATCGCGGCTTGTGTGCTGATGTGGCTTGGCTCCGGTTCTGTTAAGGGGTTTGCCTACACGCTGGCAATGGGTATCGTGATCTCCATGTTTACAGCACTGGTTATATCCAGGCTTGTTATTAATGCGGTATACGCAATTGGTGTTCGTGACCCGAAATTCTATGGCATTGCCAAGGAACGTAAGGTTGTGGATTTCGTTGGAAAGAGAAAAATCTTCTTTGCTGTTTCCATTATCCTGATCCTTTGCGGACCTGTAGGAATGCTGGTCCACAGTAATGTGATCGGTGACAAAGCCATGAATTACAGTCTGGAGTTTTCCGGCGGTACTTCTACTAATGTAACCTTCAATAAAGAGATGGATATCAAGGAGATCGATTCCGAGGTAACACCGGTTGTTGAGGCAGTGACAGGTGATAAGAATGTACAGCCGACCAAGGTGCAGGGAACCAATCAGGTAGTGATCAAAACACGTTCTCTGGATCTTAAGGAACGAGAAGCACTGAATAAGGCATTAGAGGAAAATTTTGATGTAGATACAAGTCTGATCACATCGGAGAATATTTCCGCTACTGTCAGCAATGAGATGAGAAGAGACGCTATCGTAGCGGTTATCGTAGCTGCGATCTTCATGCTTCTTTACATCTGGTTCCGTTTCAAGGATATCCGCTTTGCAAGCAGTGCAGTACTTGCACTTCTTCATGATGTCCTGGTCGTACTTGCGTTTTATGTTATTTCCAGAACATCTGTGGGAAATACATTTATTGCGTGTATGCTGACGATCGTAGGTTATTCCATCAATGCTACTATTGTCATCTTCGACCGTATCCGTGAGAATATGAGAGGCAGAAAGAAAGTTGAGGATGAGAAACTGAAAGAGATCGTAAATACCAGTGTTACAGAAACTCTGACACGAAGCATTTACACATCCCTGACAACATTTGTAATGGTTGCAATTCTTTATGTAATGGGTGTTTCCTCAATTAAAGAATTTGCAGCACCGCTGATGGTAGGTATCATCGGTGGAGCATATTCTTCTGTATGCATCACTGGTGCTCTGTGGTACACCATGAAAACATTCAGAAAAAATCGTGTTGCAGCACCGGCAGCTGCAGCAGCTTCCGCAAAGATTTCTTCCGAGAAATCTGAGAAAAAGGTAAAACAGCCATCCGGACAGCAGACAGCTCAGCAGCAGCCGAAGAAGAAAAACCGTAAAAGAGTTGCCGAGCGCCTTGCAGCGCAGGAGGCAGCAACGCAGCAGAATGATGAGGAGAAATCTGAATAAAATTGCTGAATAACAGAAACGTTCCGTACCGGGAAAGAATATTTCCTGGCGGAACGTTTTTTTTGTGTGGCATAAAAAACTTGCAGCTATGCAGGAGTATGAGTTACAATACGGTTATTGTGTTGCTTTGAAGAAAGAAAGCGGCAAAGCATCAAGGAGGAAACAACATGGAACGATGGGTTGTTGCTGCAAAACGGGCGGACTTTGCGGCAATTGGAAAAGAGTTCGGAATTGATCCGGTGATCGCCAGACTGATCCGAAACCGGGATGTACAGGACAGGGATGAAATTCGCAGATATCTTTATGGAAAGGTGGACGAACTGGCTTCTCCACATTTGATGAAAGATGTGGATAAGGCAGTGGAGATCCTGCGGAATAAAATAAAGGAAAAAAAACGCATCCGTATTATAGGCGATTATGACATTGATGGGGTAGTATCGACCTTCATTCTGATCAAAGGACTGAAGCGTGCAGGAGCTCTGGCAGATACATATATTCCGGACCGTGTGGCGGACGGATATGGAATCCATGAGCACCTGATCGAAAGAGCAGTGAATGATGGGATTGACGTAATTGTTACCTGTGATAATGGAATTGCGGCGTACAATGAAATCACTATGGCTAAAGAGAAGGGAATGACGGTGATAATAACCGATCATCATGAAATTCCCTATAAAGAAACGGAAGATGGAAGAGAACTGATCCTTCCGCCGGCTGATGCCATTGTAAATCCAAAACAGCCGGACTGTAATTATCCGGAGAAAAGATTGTGCGGAGCAGTTGTTGCGTTGAAACTGGTGACAGCTCTCTATGAGGCATGCGGGATTCCGGAAAAAGAGCTGGAAGATTTTCTGGAATTAGGAGCCATTGCCACGGTGGGAGACGTGATGGATCTTCAGGGTGAAAACCGCATCCTTGTAAAGGAAGGCCTGAAACGACTTTCCCACACTTCTAACAAAGGTCTCCGTGAACTGATCCGTGCCAATGGCCTGGAGGATGGGCCGATCACTGCCTATCATGTAGGGTTTGTGCTGGGACCATGTATCAATGCCAGTGGAAGACTGGATACCGCTGCACGTTCCCTGAAACTGCTCTGTGCGGAGACGGAAGATGAAGCAGCAAAACTTGCCGGTGATCTGACTGCGTTGAATCAAAGCAGAAAAGCTCTCACAGAAGAGGGAAAGGAAGCAGCGATCCGTATTGTGGAAGAGACAGAAATCGGACAGGACAGGGTTCTTGTGATCTATTTACCGGACTGTCACGAAAGCCTGGCCGGAATTATTGCGGGACGCATCCGGGAAAAGTACAATAAACCGGTCTTTGTACTGACAAAAGGTGAAACAATGGTGAAAGGTAGCGGACGTTCCATAGAAAGCTATTCCATGTTTGAGGAACTGGTAAAATGCGGAGATCTGATGGAACAGTATGGTGGTCATCCCATGGCGGCAGGATTATCCATTAAAGAAGAAAATGTGGAAGAGTTCCGCAGACGGTTAAACGAAAACTGTACTCTGACAGAAAAGGATCTGGCTCCAAAGATCCTGATCGATGTGCCAATGCCGGTTTCCTATATAAATAAGGAACTTGTGGAAGAGATATCCCTGCTGGAGCCTTTTGGAAAGGGAAATACCAAACCGATTTTTGCACAGAAGGGACTTCGGGTTTTAAGCAGCCGTATTCTTGGCAAAAATAGGAATGTGGCAAAGCTTCAGCTGTCAGACAGTACCGGCTGTGTAGTGGAAGCAGTATATTTTGGAGAAGCAGATGAATTTGTTGATAGAATAAAAAACTGTGGAAGTATTGCGGTCACATATTATCCTGAGATCAACCGTTATCAGGGAAGAGAGACCTTACAGATCGTAATCCGAAATTATATTACAGAATAACAGGAGAAGGTATCACTAAAATGCAGATCCTGACAGCGAGTAATTGACTGTAAAACAGGAAAGAAGGCTCTATACTGGGCAATATGCAGTCCAGGGCCTGTCGTAATTCCGCGAGTTCTGTCGGGTTGCACATTGATTCCCTACAGAAAAAGTGCTATACTATCTAACATCTGATTGACAAATTAAACCATTGGAGGTTATTATGAAAAAAATAGAAGAATATGTAAGAAGTATCCCGGACTTTCCAGAGCCAGGGATTATTTTCCGTGACGTTACCAGCGTCCTTCAGGATGCGGATGGATTACAGCTTGCCATTGATTCTATGCAGGATTGTCTGGAGGGTGAGGAGTTCGATGTGATCACAGGTCTTGAATCCAGAGGCTTTATCTTTGGTATGCCGATCGCATATAATCTTCACAAACCCTTTGTTCTGGTCCGCAAAGCAGGAAAACTTCCATGTGAGACCGTTTCCAGAACCTATGATCTGGAGTATGGAAGTGCAACTATCGAGATGCATAAGGATTCCATCAAGCCGGGACAGAAGGTTGTTATTGTGGATGACCTGATCGCTACGGGCGGAAGTGTGGAAGCAGCCATCAAGCTTGTGGAGGAGCTTGGCGGCGAGGTTGTCAAGGTGGTTTTCCTTATGGAGCTTGCAGGTCTGAAGGGACGTGAGCGTCTCAAAGGTTATAATGTGGCATCTGTGATCTGTTACGACGGAAAATAATTTTTTGTCGGTGGAAGGGGATGTGAACTGTTGTAGTCATACGGCAGTATGAAATTGTGCACAGGCAGGTGGGATTTAATGGCAGAGACAAAAAATACGGAAAAACAAAACATTGAGATACAGAAGGAAGAAGAAAAAAGAGAGTCTGTCCGGAAGGCAGATGCGGCGGTGAAATCCATGCATGATTTTACAAGCCCTGAGGTTCTTTATCAGGAGCTGATAAAAAGTGTGAAGAAATATCATCCGTCTACAGATATTTCCATGATCGAAAAGGCCTATAAAGTGGCCAGTGAGGCACATAAGGATCAGAAACGTAAATCCGGTGAACCTTATATCATTCATCCTCTCTGTGTTGCGATCATCCTTGCGGATCTTGAGCTGGATAAGGAAACCATAGTGGCAGGCCTTCTTCATGATGCGGTAGAAGATACTTGGATGACGTATGAAGAAGTAGAAAAGGAATTTGGTTCTGAAGTAGCGCTTCTGGTAGATGGTGTTACCAAGCTGGGACAGCTGTCCTATTCCAAGGACAAGGTAGAGGTTCAGGCTGAGAATTTAAGAAAGATGTTCCTTGCAATGGCTAAGGATATCCGCGTCATCCTGATCAAGCTTGCGGACCGTCTTCATAATATGCGTACCCTGCAGTATATGAGACCGGAGAAACAGCAGGAGAAAGCAAGAGAAACCATGGATATCTATGCTCCCATCGCGATGCGGCTTGGTATTTCCAAGATCAAGGTGGAACTGGATGATCTTTCTCTTAAGTATCTGAAGCCGGATGTTTACTATGATCTGGTAGAAAAGGTTGCTCTTCGCAAAAGCGCCCGTGAGGAATTTGTTAATTCTATCGTGAAACAGGTAAAGCAGCATATGGAGGATGCCAATATCAGGGCACAGGTGGATGGCCGCGTGAAGCATTTCTTCAGCATCTATAAGAAGATGGTCAATCAGGATAAAACCATTGATCAGATTTATGACCTGTTTGCCGTACGTATCATTGTAGATACTGTGAAGGACTGTTATGCAGCTCTTGGTGTTATCCATGAGATGTATAAGCCGATCCCCGGCAGATTTAAAGATTATATCGCAATGCCGAAGGCCAATATGTATCAGTCTCTGCATACAACGCTTATTGGTCCTAACGGACAGCCTTTCGAAATCCAGATCCGTACATTTGAAATGCATAAAACCGCAGAATACGGTATTGCAGCTCATTGGAAATATAAGGAAACTTCCGATGGTAAGAAACCTGGAAAGAGTGAGGAAGAGAAGCTGAACTGGCTGCGCCAGATCCTGGAGTGGCAGCGCGACATGTCCGATAACCGGGAGTTCATGAGTCTTCTGAAAAATGATCTGGATCTTTTTGCGGACAGTGTTTACTGTTTCACTCCCCAGGGAGATGTAAAAACACTTCCCAATGGTTCTACACCTATTGATTTTGCATACAGCGTGCACAGTGCAGTAGGAAACAAGATGGTAGGTGCCAGGGTCAATGGCAAACTTGTTCCTATTGAATATAAGATCAAAAACGGTGATCGTATTGAGATCATAACATCCCAGAATTCTCAGGGCCCCAGCCGTGACTGGCTGAAGATCGTAAAGAGCACACAGGCTAAGAATAAGATCAACCAGTGGTTTAAGAAAGAACTGAAGGAAGATAATATCCTGAAGGGTAAGGACATGCTGAATCAGTATGCCAAGACCAAGGGCTTTAAACCAGGCATATATACCAAGCCACAGTATATGGAATCGGTAATGCATAAATATGGTTTCCGAGACTGGGATTCTGTGTTGGCAGCGATCGGACATGGCGGCCTGAAAGAAGGTCAGGTGTTTAACAAGCTGGTAGAAGCCTATGAGAGGGAGCATAAGAAGAATCTTACAGATGAACAGGTCCTGGAGGCAGCTTCCGAATCACAGGAGAAGCTTCACATTGCCAAGAGTAAGAGTGGCATTGTAGTAAAAGGCATTCATGATGTGGCAGTTCGTTTTTCCAAATGCTGTAGTCCGATCCCGGGAGATGAGATCGTAGGCTTTGTAACAAGAGGAAGAGGGATCACCATTCATCGTACAGACTGTGTGAATGTGCTCAACATGCCTGAGATTGACCGGAAACGTCTCATTGAAGCAGAGTGGCAGATGCCGGACAGAGCGGATTCCGAGAAATACGAAGCGGAGATCCAGGTTTATGCAAATAACCGTACCGGACTTCTGGTGGATATTTCCAAGATCTTTACAGAGAGGAAGATCGATCTTCGTTCCATTAACAGCCGTACCAACAAGCAGGAACGCGCCACGATTTCCATGTCCTTTAATGTATGCAGCAAACAGGAACTGAATTCTCTGATCGAAAAGATCCGTCAGGTTGAAAGTGTTCTTGATGTAGAGCGAACGACGGGATGACCCGATAAACGGAGGAATTTTTATGAGTAAACTTGAAATGCAGCAGTGTGTGCTGGGCCAGGTGTTTACCAACTGCTATTTTCTGAAAAATAAAGAAACCGGAGAACTGCTGATCGTAGACCCGGGAGACTATGCAGAAAAAGTTTTTCAGAAAGTATCTCTTATGCAGGGAAAACCGGTGGGGATCCTTCTGACACATGGTCATTTTGATCACATCATGGCTGTAAAGGAAGTGAAGGAAAAATATCAGATCCCGGTTTATGCATGCATGCAGGAAGAAGTGATGCTGGCAGAGCCCACGATAAATATGACTGCTGTTTATGGAAGTGCCTGTTCAATTAAGCCGGATGTTCTTCTGGATGACGGGCAGATTTTCGAAGCGGCAGGATTTTCCATCCAGATGTTCCACACACCGGGACATACCAAAGGAAGCTGCTGCTATTATATCAAAGACGAAGGTGTGCTTTTCAGCGGAGATACATTGTTTTGCGGCTCTGTGGGAAGAACCGATTTTCCTGGAGGAAGTTCTGCTGAGATCGTAAGAAGTCTTCACAAGCTTGTGGATACTTTGCCGGAGGATACAGAAGTATTTCCGGGGCATGACGCATCCACAACCATTGGTTATGAAAAGAGGTATAATCCATTTGTATAAGATTGGTATTTTGTTTCAGAACACAGATTTTGAGCATGATGTGTATGAACTGATCAAAGCGTTTTATCCCGGAAATGAGATCGTTTCTCTTTATGAAGAGGATGATGCGGATTATGATATCCGCTTCCGGGTCTCACGTGATGAAGAAGGTTATACCATCAGTTACAACAACGGAATAGAGAAAAAAACAGCTCATGGGGCTGTGATAGAAGGGCAATCCAGTGGAGAAGCTTCGGATGCCCTTATTTCTTGCAATGATGCCCATGATATCCGCAGAAAAAATAAAGACGCGATCAAATACGCTCTGTATCAGATGCTTTCCAAAGCTACAGGAAAGACACTTCCCTGGGGAAATCTTACAGGCATCCGTCCTGTGAAAATGGCTATGGGAATGCTGGAGTCCGGAATGAAAAATACGGAGATTGCCAGATATATGAGAGATCAGTATCTGGTAAGTCCGGAGAAAACAGCTCTTGCAGTTACCATCGCAAATCGTGAGCGGGATATCCTGAAAAACATTGATTATGAAAACGGTTACAGCCTTTATGTTGGCATTCCTTTCTGTCCGAGTATCTGTCTGTACTGTTCATTCAGTTCCTATCCGCTGGAGAGATGGCGTAAATATGTGGAGGCGTATCTGGATGCGCTGGTAAAGGAGATCCGGGCTGTTTCCGGGATGATGAAAAAACGAAAGCTGGATACGGTTTATATCGGTGGGGGAACACCTACCACACTGGAGCCGGATCAGCTTCGGAGACTTCTTGGCGCGATCACGGAATATTTTCCCTGTGAGGAGCTGGAAGAATTTACGGTTGAGGCAGGAAGACCGGACAGTATAACCTTGGAAAAGCTTCAGGCGATCCGGGAGTTTCCGGTTACCAGGATTTCTGTAAATCCACAGACCATGAATCAGGAAACCCTGGATATCATTGGCAGACGTCATACAGTAGAACAGACAAAGAATGCGTTTCATCTGGCAAGAAAAGCCGGATTCGACAATATCAATATGGATCTGATCGTGGGTCTTCCCGGCGAAGATATCACAAAAGTGCAGCATACACTGGACGAGGTAAAAGCTCTCGGGCCGGACAGCCTGACCGTACATTCTCTTGCTGTAAAGCGTGCGGCAAGACTGAATATTTTCCGTGATAAATACCAGGAGATGACCTTTGAAAACAATCAGGAGATCATGGATCTGACTATGAAAACGGCCTACGAGATGGGAATGGGCCCTTATTATCTGTACAGACAGAAGAATATGAAGGGGAATTTTGAGAACGTCGGGTATTCTGAGGTTGACAAAGCAGGGATTTACAATATACTGATTATGGAGGAAAAGCAGCCGATCATCGCACTGGGTACAGGTGGTTCCTCCAAGCTTGTGTTTGATCACGGACAGCGCATTGAGCGTGTGGAGAATGTGAAGGATGTTGTCAATTATATCACACGTATCGATGAAATGATCGAGAGAAAACGCAAGGGCATTGCAAAATGGCTGTAGACGGAAAGGAGAGACGGATCCTTGAAAAGCGTACAGAAGATAAGTGAAACTACGCAGGACCGGATCCTGGAAATGGATCTTTCCGCAGAGCTGAAACATGGGGTTGTTGTCAGTAACCTTGCCTATGATGTGGCAAAGGAGCTTGGTCTTGGTGAGAAAGAATGTTATCAGCTGGCTATTGCCGGAATGCTCCATGATATAGGCAAGCTGAAACTGGAAGGATACATTAATGGCCAAGAGCAGAATCCGATGGTCATTGAAGAACTGAAATATGTTCGCATGCACTCCACATTAGGTTATGAGATCCTAAAAGACCAGGGATATTCCGATTATGTTCTGGAAAGTATTCTTTATCATCATGAGAATTTTGACGGCAGCGGTTATCCCAGCAACAGAAGCGGAAAGGATATCCCTATGGGTGCAAGGATCCTGAGAGTATGTGATGTATATGCGGCTTTGAGTATGGACAGACCATATCGGAAAGCTCTGGAAAATGATGAAGTTTTAAGACTGATGATCGATGAGATTAAAAACTTTGACATGCAGGTGTTTCTTGCATTTCAGAGGGTGATTCATAAAGGAGGAAACTATGGCATTAAAAAAGAAACCAGTTACAGGAATGAAGGACATTTTACCGAAGGAAATGGCAATCCGTAACTATGTGATGAATATGATCAGAGAGACGTACGGAACCTTTGGTTTTTCCGCAATTGAAACTCCCTGTGTAGAACATATTGAGAATCTCTGCAGCAAGCAGGGCGGTGAAAATGAAAAGCTGATCTTCAAGATCATGAAGAGAGGCGAGAAACTGAAACTGGATACTGCAAAAACAGAGAATGATCTGACAGATTCCGGACTTCGCTATGACCTGACCGTACCGCTTTCCAGATATTACTCCAATAATGCAAACGAGCTTCCGGCTCCGTTTAAGGCACTTCAGATGGGAAATGTATGGAGAGCTGACCGTCCGCAGAGAGGTCGTTTCCGTCAGTTTATGCAGTGTGATATCGATATCCTGGGTGAGCCGACCTATCTTGCTGAGATCGAGCTTGTACTTGCAACTACAACACTTCTTGGAAAACTGGATTTCCAGAACTTTACGATCCGTATCAATGACAGAAGGATCCTGAAGGCAATGGCTCAGTACAGCGGATTCCCGGCAGAGAGCTTTGATACTGTCTTTATCATTCTTGACAAGATGGATAAGATCGGCATCGAGGGAGTTGCAGAGGAGCTTGAGAAAGAGGGCTTTGAGAAAGAGAGCATTGACACTTATCTTGGACTTTTCCGTGAGATCACCAACGATGTTGAGGGTGTCCGTTATATTAAAGAAAAACTTTCTGATGTTCTGGAAGCAGGTATTGCAGAGGATCTTGAAACAATCATCAACACTGTAGAATCTGTAAAAACAGCAGACTTCAAAATGTCCTTTGACCCTACACTGGTACGTGGAATGTCCTATTACACAGGTCCGATCTTTGAGATTTCCATGGATGAGTTCGGCGGAAGCGTCGGTGGAGGCGGACGTTACGATGAGATGATCGGTAAATTTACAGGAAATAATACCTGTGCTTGTGGTTTCTCCATTGGATTTGAGAGAATCGTTATGCTGCTTCTTGAGAGAGGCTATGAGATTCCAACCAAGAATGGCAAGAAAGCATATCTGATCGAGAAGAACATGCCGGCAGACAAGCTTCTGAACATCCTGAAACAGGCAACTGAGGAAAGAAGTGCAGGTACACAGATCAATATCTCTATCATGAAAAAGAACAAAAAATTCCAGAAAGACCAGCTGGCAGCAGATGGTTATACAGAGTATGTAGAATTTTTCAACAGAGACTGAAACTGCCCGTCTGAAAACGGAGATAGCAGAGTAAATTAAAATGACTATGAAAAAAATAGTCAGAGGAGGATAAAGAGATGGCTGAAAGCATGCAGGGACTGCACAGAACTTGCCGATGTGCAGAAGTGACCACAGAGATGGTCGGAAAAGAAGTAACATTAATGGGATGGGTGGCAAAAGCCAGAAATAAAGGAGGTCTTGTATTTGTGGATCTTCGTGACCGTTCCGGGATCATGCAGCTGATTTTTGAGAATGGCAGCATTGACGAGGAAGGCTTTACAAAAGCAGGTAAACTGCGTAGTGAGTTTGTTATTGCTGTAACCGGTACCGTAGAGAAACGTGGAGGAGCAGTAAACGAGAATCTTGCAACTGGCGAGATCGAGCTTCGTGTAAAATCCCTCCGTGTTCTTGCTGAGGCAGATGTTCCTCCATTCCCGATCGAGGAGAATAGCAAGACAAAAGATGAGATCCGACTTAAATATCGTTATCTTGATTTAAGAAGACCGGATCTTCAGAGAAATATCATGATGAAGAGCAAGGTTGCCCAGCTTACAAGACAGTTCTTTACAGAAGAGGGATTTCTTGAGATTGAGACACCGATGCTTGGAAAGAGTACTCCTGAGGGAGCCAGAGACTATCTGGTACCATCACGTGTTCATCCGGGAAGCTTCTATGGCCTTCCACAGTCTCCGCAGCTGTACAAGCAGCTTCTGATGTGCTCCGGATTTGATCGTTATATCCAGATCGCAAGATGCTTCCGTGATGAGGATCTTCGTGCTGACCGTCAGCCGGAGTTCACACAGATCGATATGGAGCTTTCCTTTGTTGATGTAGACGATGTTATCGATGTTAACGAGAGATATCTTGCATTCCTGTTCAAAGAAGTTCTGGATATCGATGTAAAACTCCCGATCCAGAGAATTACCTGGCAGGAAGCTATGGATCGTTTTGGTTCCGACAAGCCGGATATGCGTTTCGGTATGGAACTTCATGATGTCAGTGATATCGTAAAAGACTGCGGATTTGGTGTGTTCACAGGTGCGCTTGAGAACGGCGGAAGTGTTCGTGGTATCAATGCAGAAGGTCAGGGCGCAATGCCGAGAAAGAAGATCGATAAGCTTGTTGAGTTCGTAAAAGGTTATGGTGCAAAAGGTCTTGCATACATTGCCATTGCAGAGGACGGAACCAGAAAGTCTTCTTTCGCCAAGTTTATGACAGATGAAGAGATGGATGCTCTTGTAAAAGCTATGGACGGCAAGCCGGGAGATCTTCTTCTTTTTGCAGCAGATAAGACAAAATTGGTATACGATGTACTGGGAGCACTCCGTCTTGAGCTTGCAAAACAGATGGATCTTTTAGATAAAAATGAGTATCGTTTCGTATGGGTAACAGAGTTCCCGCTTCTTGAGTGGAGCGAGGAGGAGAACCGTTTTACAGCAATGCACCATCCGTTCACCATGCTTATGGAAGAGGATCTTCCGCTTCTTGACACAGATCCGGGAAAGGTTCGTGCAAAAGCATACGACATCGTTCTTAACGGAAATGAGATTGGCGGCGGCAGCGTGCGTATCCATCAGGATGATATTCAGGAAAGAATGTTTGAGGCACTTGGCTTCACAAAAGAAGCTGCACATGAGCAGTTCGGATTCCTTCTGGATGCCTTCAAATATGGAGTTCCGCCACACGCAGGACTTGCATATGGCCTTGACAGACTTGTTATGCTTATGGCAAAGGCAGATACGATCCGTGATGTTATTGCATTCCCGAAGGTCAAGGATGCCTCCTGTCTGATGACTCAGTCCCCTAGCCAGGTAAGTGAGGCACAGCTTCATGAGCTGGGACTTGACCTTGAGCCGCAGAAAGAAGAGGAAGAATAAAAGATCATGCAACCGACAATCTATACATTTCTGATCGTTTGTCCACTTGTATTTCTTGCCGGATTTGTAGATGCTGTAGCAGGCGGGGGAGGACTGATCTCCCTGCCTGCTTATCTTTTGGCCGGAGTTCCTGTACATAATGCTGTTGCCACCAACAAGCTGTCATCAGCAACAGGAACATTGATCTCAACTGTCCGTCTGTGTAAAAATAAATTTGTGGACTGGATCCTGGTGCTTCCATGTATTCCAATGGCGCTTCTGGGATCTTCCATAGGAGCTCACCTTGCTCTTATAGCCAGTGATAAGCTCCTGCGTTATATGCTGATCCCGGTTCTTCCGGTGGTTGCTTTTTATGTGCTGCGCAAGAAAAATATGGATGAGAAGGGTGGCGAGATCGCCAGAAAAAAACAGATCCTGCTCTGTGCCGTATGCTCTCTTGCTGTAGGATGCTATGATGGCTTTTATGGACCAGGAACAGGAACTTTTCTCTTGCTTTTGTTTACAGGATTGGGAAAAATGAGTGTGGCAAAAGCTTCCGGTACCATGAAGGTTACCAATCTCTCTTCCAATGTAGCGGCTCTTGTTGTATTTCTGCTCAGCGGAAAGATTGTGATCATGCTTGGAATTGCAGCGTCAGTGTTCTCGATCGCAGGACATTATACCGGTGCAGGTATGGTTATGAAAAACGGAAGCCGGATCATACGGCCTATTATTCTTATAGTCCTTGCATTGCTTTTTATAAAGATCATATCCGGAATATAAAAAAGAAGAATATAAAAAACCCGTGAAGATCACGCTTTCCTGTCAGAGAAAGCAGATATTCACGGGTTTTCTAGCTTTTATTCTTTATTCGTTATCTTCGGTAGAATCTTCAGGAACCGGTGAAGCGGTAAGAGTTCCGAAGATGGCATTGCCCAGTTCGGTACCTGCATTCTCAAGCTTCCAGGATGCACCATCGTTTGTGAGATGGAAGGTAGCAGTGGCAGTTATGGTTGCCTGATTATTCCTGATACTGTCCAGAAGCAGTTCATGTGATTTGTTGTAACGCTTCTGGGAACCGTCGATCACTGCATCAGCAGAAGCCAGATAAGTATTCAATTCTTTTTCGTACTGTGTAAGAATGGAATTACTGTCAAATGTGGTAAGCTCTGCGTCCACCTCAGCAAGATATCCGGAAACAGAGGTGCTTGATATTTTGTAGTTAAAACAGGAGTGAAACTGTTCCATAAGGGCAGAGGCAATGGCGTTTTTTGCCGAATCTGAAGTATTCAGAATGGAATCCAGCCCTAAATAATTAGCCATCTGCTTTACATCCATTTCCTGAAGCGTTTTCAGATAGACGGTAAGCGTTTCGGCAGGCGGCACAAGATCAGGATCGGACAGATAGGTGATAAGGCCACCGACCAGATCATTTTCGAGAGAGGAACTGTGCGTAATCTCCCAGTCAGGTTCTGAAGAAGATCCAAGATTGTTTAGTTGGATGGAAGTATTGCGTTCTGCAGAACTGTACGTGTTATTCTTGAGAAGCTTGTACAGGAGCAGATAACGCTGCTCCAGGGAATTTCCGTTATCATTTTCTTTACCGGAGGCGGTTTCCAGTATTTCTTCCTGAAGGCTTGCAGAAACAAAATCACTGGCAAGAGCCTCAGCATCCAGAGTAGTAAGCTTAAGCTGCGCAGAAGCATTTTTTTCGTCGCTATCAACGGATATACCTAGGATTTTGTAATCGAAATTCTGAAAGAAGAGAGAAAATACTTCTTTTATGTCAGCAGAAAGCTTTGTGCTGTCATCAGAATCCGGAAACAGTTCCTGATAGGATATGTACTGCATGGTTGTTTCAGAGTCCAGATTTTTAAGAAGATCCAGATCTTTTTTGATCGCCTTCTCCGCCTGAGCTTTGGCCGACTGGGAGCAGCTACATAAAAAAACTGAGAGAAGAATGATCATTAAGAAAGCCAGCAGATGTTTCACTGTCTTCATATTGTTCTTTCCTTTCAAAAAAGTTATATTATAATATTCTAGCAGATAAAGCACTGAAAGTCAAAATATCGCAAAAAAGGAGAAATTAAGAAAAATGCAATATAATTACAAATATGTTACACAGGTTGAAATCGGATTATTATGGTGCTATAATAAAACCCGTTTTTGCGGAACTTTTTTATCCGCTTGATTCAAAGCAGAGCTTATAACGAATGAAATATAGGAGGGGACAGGATGTCAAAGAAAACAGCAGTAGTGCTTAGTTGTGTGATATTTGTGCTTCTGATAGTGTTGATGATCTGTGAAGTAATGAATCCTGCAGGCGGACCAGCACTTTTAAGGAAGATTTTCTGATAAGAAGATACATCCTGCTGAACATAAAGTATTAAAAAACTGGAGTGAGATTTATGTCCCAATACAGAAAAAAACAGGACAAAAAAAGATTGTACAAAGGTATAGCGATCGCAGCGGTGGTTCTCGCAGCAGGAACTGTTTTTGTCAATATTATACTGGGAATGGCAGATCATCATACTGTAGATCAGAACAGCAGTATTGAGGCAGAGGAAACAGTTACATATAAAGATCAGATATATGTTCCGAAGGGAAATCTGGAAACATATCTGATAGCCGGAATTGATGATCCTGGTAAAGTACAGGAAGTAACTGAATATGACGGTACCGGCCAGTGTGATGTTCTGGTTGTTATTGTGAGAGACAGAAGTACAGACACATGCAAGCTTCTTTCTGTTGACCGGAATACTGTCACACCTGTCAGAAGCCTTGCTGATGACGGAACCTATCTGGCAACAACAGATATCCAGCTGTCCCTTGCGCATTCCATGGGGCTTGATCAGAATATGAGGGCTGAAAACACGGTGGATGCAGTGTCCACTCTTCTGAAAGGACAAAAGATCGATGGCTATGCAATGATCAACATGAGCGCGATCCAGGTAGTGAATGATATGGTCGGAGGTGTGACTGTTACCATCGAGGATGATTTTTCGGAGAGAGATCCTTCTCTAAAAAAAGGTGAAACAGTTAAGCTGATGGGAGCGCATGCTGAAAATTATGTTAGAGGCAGAATGGATGTTGCGGATGGCACTAACCAGAACCGCATGCAGCGTCAGAATGATTATGAAGAGGCATTTAAACCTGCTTTCAGATCCAAATGTGATTCGGACAGTAAATTTCCACTGCAGGTATATCATGCACTTGAGGACTATATGACTACCAATATCGGCGCAAAGAAGTTCTGCCGTCTGGCACTTCTTCTGTCAGATGACAAAAAAGATGACAGAGTTTCCATAAGTGGAACTTACGGTTCGGACGAGGAAGGCTGGCAGACATTTACGCCTGATGAGGACAGTCTGCAGCAGGTTGTCCTGGAGCTGTTTTATAAAAAAAAGGATTAAAAGAAAAATCCAGGTGCAGGCCACCTGCGGAAATATAAAACAAGGAGAAAAGCTATGAATCAGAAAGATATGAATGACGAGATGGAAATAGATCTTTTGGATCTTGCGTATATGCTTATGGATCACTGGCACCATTTGCTTCTCTGTCTTCTTGCCGGGGCACTGGCTTTGAATGCATTTGCATTCTTTTTCATTGAGCCAACCTATGAATCAACGGCAAAACTTTATGTGGTTTCAACCTCTGATGATTCAGTTGTCAATCTGAATGATTTGAATCTGGGAACTTCGCTGACATCCGATTATGAAGAGCTGATGTTCAGTTACCCGGTGCTGAACCGTGTAATCGAGAAACTGAAACTCGATATGGATTACGAAGATCTTGCGAAGCTGTATACACTGAACAATCCGTCTGATACGCGTGTGCTCCAGATCACAGCAACAACAACAGATCCTCAGCTATCTATGGACCTTGCAGAGACAATGGCAGAGGAAGCTGTTTCCTATCTGCCGGATACAATGAGTACCAAGGCCCCGAATATTGCACAGCATGCAAAACTACCTGAACACAAGGCTGCACCAAGCTATTTCAAGTTTACGGTGATAGGAGGACTTCTGGGGCTTCTCATCTGCGCAGGTATCCTGAGCGTCAGATATCTGATGGATGATACGATCCATACGGCAGAAGAAATGGAAAAATATTTTGGCCTTGTGCCGCTGACTACGATTCCTGAAAGCAGTAAGGTGAAAAGCTATGACGGAGAGGAAGAGTATAGCAGCAGAAAAAGGAGAAAGAGAAATGAATAAACTGAAAGTAGTGTTTCCGGATCTTCCCTATGCAGTAGAAGAGGCAATGAACCGTCTCAGGATCAATGTTAAATTCTGTGGCAAAAACACAAAAAAGATCCTTCTTACAAGCTGCATGCCAAATGAAGGTAAAAGTACTGTTTCCTCATATCTCTGGAAGATGCTTGCAGAAGCAGGTTTTTCTACTGTTATGGTGGATGTGGATCTGCGTAAATCTGTTCAGATGCAGAGAATGCAGGTGGAAAATGCGTCAGAAACAAAGGGCTTGAACCATTATCTCTCCGGCATGGCAGAATATGAAGATGTAGTCTATAAAACAAATATTGAAAATGCATACATAGTTCCGTGTACACAGCTTCTTGAGAATCCGTCCCCTCTTCTTGAGGATGCCAGATTCAGAGAACTGCTTGACAGACTTGCCGGAGAATATCGTTTTGTGATCGTAGATACACCTCCCCTTGGAAACGTGTCAGACGGAGCACTGATCGCTTCCATGTGTGATGGCGCGATATTGGTGGTCAGAGCCGGTCAAACACCGAAGGCAATGATAAAACAGTCTTTATATGAGATCGAACAGTCCGGATGTAAGCTTCTTGGCACAGTGCTGAACCGCGCGGAAGTTTCTACCAGAGGCTATGGTAAATATGGAAAATACGGAAACTATGGATATGGATACGGTTATGAGCCGGATACGAAACATAAGAAGCACTCAGAGAAATGATTGTTATCTTTTTATATCGTTATAAAGGATCAGACGTGGCGGGATCGTTTATAAATAAATCAAAAACAACAGGCGTATACCTGTGATAATTTAAGGGAGAGGTGAATCAAAATGAAGTCTATCAAAAAACTTGCAGTTATTATGCTTTCAGCTATGGTTCTGTTCGGAACAATGACCGTTCCGACAATGGCAGCTGCAAAATCACCAACAAAGCAGACTTTCAACACTGTGTCACTGAAAAAGAAAACTACAACTTACAATGGAAAAACCCAGCATCCGGTATTAACTGTAAAAGCTGGTAAAAAAACTCTGAAAAATGGTAAAGATTATGTTATAACATACAAGTATGGACAGAGTATGAAAACCGCCGGTAAAAAAATAGTTTATATCAACGGTATCGGCCGTTATGCAGGTTTCTATAAAACTGTAGCATATACGATCAACCCTGCTGTTCAGAAAAATGTAAAAGTTTCCAGGAGCAGTGTTGCAGTTAAAAGAGGAAAAGCTACAACCATCAAGCTTACAAAGGCAAAAGCTGCAAAAGCAACATGGACTTCCAGCAACTCCAAAGCTGTAAAAGTAAGTAAAACAGGTAAGATCATAGTAGCAAAAAATGCTAAAAAAGGCAAATATACTGTAAAAGTTACTGTTAAGCTGGCTAATCACAAGACTGTAACAAGGACAGTTAAAGTAACAGTTAAATAATCATTATTACATAAAAAATCTCCTGGCCACGAAGGGGATTTTTTTTTATGAAAAATCTGTGAAATCTGCATCGTTTTCTTCAGGGACTTTTCTTTTTAGAGTGAATCTGCTATGATGTTTGAAGCAACAGATAGTTTTAGTACGATGCTGAGAAAAGGGGACAGATATGAAAAAACGTATTTTGATCGCACTTGGAGTCCTTGTACTTGCAGCCGGTATCGGAGCCGGTGGATGGTATTATTATACACATCATGCAGGGTCCGCAGGAGGTAGCGATATTGTATATGTAACAAAGATAGGCAAGCTTTCGGAAATGGATTCCGGAGTGGAAAACCGATATGCAGGTGTTGTGGAACCGCAGGAAACGGTTCAGGTAAAGATCGAAAGCGGCCGAAAGGTAAAAGAAGTTCAGGTAAAGACCGGTCAGGAAGTCAAGAAAGGGCAGCTTCTTTTTCAGTATGATCTTGGAAGTATCCAGCAAAGTCTTCAGGAAGCACAGCTGGCCTTGGACCGCCTGAAAAACGAACAGTTAAGTATATCTGATCAGATCACTACACTGGAAGCTGAGAAAAAGAAAGCTACAGCAGATAATCAGCTTTCCTATACAATAGAGATCGAAACACAGAAAATGAATCTCAAGAAGAATGAATATGATCAGAAAAGCAAACAGGCAGAGATCGATAAGCTTTCCCAGGCAACGCAGAATACCGAGGTGCGCAGTGAGATCGATGGAGTGATTCAGAAGATCGATACCTCCAAGATGGGCGGTGATGATTCTGAGGGCGTGGAGGATACGCTGACAGAAGGCACGACGGATTCCACAGATTCCAGTTCCGGAAACAGCTCCGGCAATGCATTTATCACGATCCTGAGTACAGGTGCTTATCGTGTAAAGGGAACGGTAAATGAAATAAACCGTGATTCGATCATAGAGGGAACTCCTGTGATCATTCGTTCCAGGGTGGATTCTTCAAAAACCTGGAAGGGCACCATGGGCTCTGTTGACCTGGATAATTCTACCAGCAACAGCAGTTCGGATATGGCAATGTTCGGAATGTCCAGTGCCAGTGATGATCAGACATCATCCAGTACCTATCCGTTTTATGTGAATCTGGATTCATCTGAGGGTCTGATGCTGGGGCAGCATGTGTATATTGAACCGGACGAAGGACAGGATGAGAAAAAGTCCGGTATCTGGCTGAACGATTATTTTATCGTGGATGCGGATACAGACAGCCCATATGTCTGGATCGCAAACGGTCAGAACAAGCTGGAGAAGAGAGATGTCATATTAGGACAGTATGATGAAGATCTTGGGGAATATGAGATCGCAGACGGACTTACCGAAAAAGATAAGATCGCATTTCCGACAGATGAGCTGAAGGAAGGTATGTCTGTCGCAGAAGGTACTGCAGATCAGACTACAGCGGCTATGTGGGATGATTCTGAGGATGATGAAAGCTCTGATGATTCTGCATACACGGAAAGTGATGGCTCAGAGCCCGAAATGATCGAAGATGGAGCTGTAGACAGTGATATGATGGATGCGACAGACGACATTTCTTCGGGAGATGACCTTGTTCCGATGGAAGGAGCGCCGACAGAATGATTTTGGATTTAAAAGGAATATATAAGGATTATCAGCAGGGGAAAATGACAGTACCTGTATTAAAAGATGTAGATTTTTCCATGGAGGAGGGAGAATATGTGGCGATCATGGGACCTTCCGGTTCCGGAAAGACTACACTGATGAATATTATCGGATGCCTGGACAAACCTACCAAGGGAACTTTTCTCCTGAATGGAGAAGATATTGCCAAATGTACAGAGAATGAGATGTCAGATATCCGTTTGAAAACGATCGGATTTGTATTTCAGAGCTTTCATCTCCTTCCAAGGCAGAGCGCGCTGACAAATGTGGAACTGCCGCTGAATTATGCAAGGGTTCCCAAAAAGGAGCGCCGGGAACGTGCACGAAAAGCTCTGGAGCGTGTAGGCCTTGCCGACAGGGTGGATTTTAAGCCCAACCAGCTTTCCGGAGGACAGATGCAGAGAGTGGCTATTGCAAGAGCGATCGTAAACAATCCCAAGCTTTTGCTGGCAGATGAGCCTACAGGGGCACTGGATACGAAATCGGGAGCACAGGTTATGGAACTGTTTCAGAAGCTGAACGATGAGGGAGTTTCTGTGCTGATGATCACACATGACCCGGAGATTGCGGCACATGCCAAACGGGTTGTTATGATCCGTGACGGTGAGCTGCAGGAAAAGAGGTGATAGAATGAAAGTGGTGAAGAGAGTGATCGTTGGTGTACTGGTTGCGGCATTGGCAGCCGGAGGAATCTACACAGGGCTTATGCATGTGAAAGAATCCAAGGTAACAGAGGTGCCGGTAACCAGCGTCAGCAATCTTCAGACGGACTGGTATTCGGAGACAACACTGGATGGAACCATCACCACGAATGTTTCTCAGAATGTAAATATGGATAAAGATATGATCATCGAGAAAATATATGTATCCCAGGGTGATGATGTAAAAAAAGGCGATAATCTGATCTCCTTTGATATGACACTTGTAGAGATGGAGCTGAATATTGCAAAGCTGAAACAGCAGAAGCAGGAGCAGGATCTGACCAAAGCACAGAACCGTCTGACAAGTCTTCAGAATGGAGGTCCCATCGAAGACAGTACAGACAGTACTGATGATACGGACCTGAATCCTACAGGTGGTGATAAAGGAAATGATGGAGAAATGACAAATACGGATACACCTTCCGGAAGTGACGGAGACGAGGATATGCAGTCAACTACCGGTTCCGCGGCTACTGCAGATGGCAGCTATCTTGCAGTGGTTTCCTCCAGGCCATTACTTCTCAGTGCCCTTACAGATACAGAAGGAGATCTTGAAGATTCTGCAGAGAAAGTTACCGAAGAAATGCCGTCCGGAGAAACGACGGACAGTGAAACAGAGCAGATGACCGGAGATGATACAGCGGATATGGAAGAGGATACAACTGCATCCGATGAGGATCTGATCATGGATCCGACCTACCAGGATCCTACTGCCAATGATATTACAGACGGAGAGACTACGGACTGGGGTTCCGGAGAAGATGACACCCCAACGGTATCTCCGACACCGACTCCCACACTGGGACCCAATGAGCTTCCTGATCCCAATATAACAGAACCGGAAATTCCGGGGATCACAGATGGTGAACCGGAATTTTATCAGAAGCTGGATTATACTTCTCAGCCGTTTACAGGAACCGGTACGGAAGAAGATCCCTATGTTTTTCTTGTAAGCAGTGCCAAAGGCAAAGTTACGGTGATGGGATCCTTCTTTAACAGAATGGCGGGATACAGTGAGGATGGAACCAAAGTGGTCCAGAAAGGCGGCAGCTGGTTCCAGCTGGAGTTTCATGAGAATGATACCATTGCTGATTTTCAGGACAGAACACTTTCCTGTACAGGATATTATCTGATCGATGGAAGTCTTCTTGAAAATCCGGTATATATGTATGCGGAAACAGAATTTACACTGGACGAGGCTTCCAAATATGACAAAAATGATAATGAGATACCGGATGACAGCGGTGATGGAGATGACGGTACTGATGGCACAACCATGTCAAGAGAGGATGCGATCAAGATCCAGAAAAACAAGATCGCAAGTTTGAAACTGGATATTGAGGAAAATAATCTGAAAATCACTAAGCTGGAGAACAAAATAAAAAACAAGCTGATAACAAGCAAACTGGATGGAACGGTTGCTTACATCGGAGATGAAGTCACAGGTTCTTATAATGGAGATGCTTTTCTGAAAGTAAAAAGCAAAGATGGTTTTTATGTTACCGGAACGGTCAGCGAACTGATGCTGGATCAGATGAAGGAGGGAACACTTCTTCAGTGTACCAGTTATAATTCCGGCAGCTTTGAGGCGAAGGTACTGAATGTATCCGATTACCCGGTGGATTCTTCAAATGCTTATTATGGTGGAGATTCTAATCCCAATGTATCGTATTACACCTTTAATGCAGAGATCACAGATCGTTCATTGCAGTTTACCGACCAGGATTATGTGACGGTATCTCTGAAGTCAAATAAACTTGCCGAAGGCAGTATGGTTGTGATGAAGGCATTTATCCGTACGGAAAATGGAACCAGCTATGTATACAAAGACGTGAAGGGAACACTGAAAAAGCAGCAGATCACAGTGGGAAGCATTGTGAACAGCGGATATTATGCAGTTGTAACTTCAGGCCTGAAATCCGATGATCTTCTTGCTTTCCCATATGGTGATGCCGTGAAGGAGGGAGCCAAGACAAAAGAAGTGACTTTGGATGATATGTACAATGAATAAATAACAGGAAGGAGAAATTTCATGTTTGAAAATATACGCCTGGCTTTTCAGGGAATATGGTCACATAAGATGAGATCCTTTCTGACCATGCTGGGTATTATTATTGGTATTGCATCTATTATTGCAATTGTATCTACGATCAAAGGTACCAGTGAGCAGATCAAGGAAGATCTGATCGGGTCCGGAAACAATACCGTACAGGTTATGCTCTATGACGGAGACAGTACATACGATATGGATTATGGTTCTTACGGAAGCTCGGCCACACCGCCGGTTATTTCTGATTCCCAGAAAACGGCGATCGGAGACTTGGATCATGTGATCAGTTCTACATTTTATTACAGCAGCCAGTCTGCCAGTGTTTATTATAAAAACACAAGCTTTCAGGGCGGAACCGTGTACGGGATCGACAGCAATTATCTGAAAACGAGGGGATACCTGGTCCAGTCCGGGCGGGGATTTGTACAAAAAGATTATGACAGCTACCGAAAGGTTGCTCTTGTGGATTCCAATGCTGCACAGAATATTTTCGGAAGTGAGAGCCCGGTAGGGAAAACCATTGAGGTGGGATCAGAACCGTATATCATTGTAGGTGTGATTACTCAGAGTGAGGACAGCATGCCGAAGATCAATACGATTTCTGAGTATGAGGAATATTCGCAGACGATCATGGGAAGCGTGATGATCCCGGATACTACCTGGCCTGTTGCATTTAAATTTGATCAGCCGCAAAATGTGACAGTCCGTGCAGACAGCACAGATAATATGAGTTCTGTAGGAAAAGCAGCAGAGGATATTCTGAATACAGGAATCCAGAATGAAAAAAACAAATCGAACTTTAAATATAAAGCGGAAGACATTATGGAGAAGGTCAAGAATCTCCAGAAGCTCAGCGAAAGTACCAATCAGCAGCTGATCTGGATCGCAAGTATCTCCCTGCTTGTTGGTGGTATCGGTGTTATGAATATCATGCTTGTATCTGTCACAGAACGTACCAGCGAGATCGGACTGAAAAAAGCTATCGGAGCAAGAAAAAAAGTGATCCTGGGACAGTTTCTGACGGAAGCTTCGGTGCTGACCAGTATCGGAGGAATCATTGGTGTGGTCCTTGGGATCATCCTGTCAAAAATGGTGTCTCAGGTGTCAGGAGCACCAACAGCTATCAGCGTTCCGGCAATTATCGGTTCTGTGGTATTTTCCATGCTGATCGGTCTGATCTTCGGACTTCTCCCATCTGTAAAGGCAGCTAATCTTAATCCGATCGATGCCCTTCGCAGTGAATAAAAAGATATACATACATATAGCATCTGCAATTGCCGGAAGGATTCCGGCGGCAGATGCTTATTTTTATATCTGAAAGTATTGTTCAGGTTTTATGAAGCTCTGCGGTCTTTATTTTGTCACTTTTGCTGTATATATGACAAAAAAAGAAAGCATAAATAGAGTTTTTACAGGTTTTTTAGAGATCATAAAAAAATCGTGGCAGAATCTTTGGATAGTGTGATATAATACATCATAAGTGGGCAAATATAAAAACAGAAGGAGATAATTTCATGAAGGTTTTGGAAGGTAAATCTGTATTTTCCGGTATTGCGATCGGTAAGATCTCAATCCTCCAGAAAGTTGACGCCAGTGTTAAACGTGTTCACGTGGAGGATCCGGAAGAAGAGGTAAAGCGTGTGGAGGCAGCCAGAGAGCAGGCTGTGGCACAGCTTCAGAAGCTTTATGACAAGGCTCTTCAGGAAGTTGGAGAGTCCGGAGCGGCAATCTTTGAGGTTCATCAGATGATGCTGGATGATGATGACTATCTGGATTCCATCCACAACATTATCCGTACAGAGTCTGTAAATGCAGAATATGCGGTTGCAACAACTGGTGATAACTTCTCATCAATGTTCGCACAGATGGACGACGATTATATGAAAGCAAGAGCAGCTGATGTAAAGGATATCTCAGACCGTCTGGTACGTGTGCTTTCCGGCCATGGAGATGGAGAGCTTGAAGCATCCGAGCCGGTGATCGTAGTTGCAGAGGATCTTGCACCAAGTGAGACTGTACAGATGGATAAGAGCAAGGTTCTTGCTTTTGTCACAAGAAAAGGTTCTTCTAACTCACATACTGCGATTCTTGCGAGAACCATGAATATTCCGGCGCTGATCAATATTGAATACGATGAGTCCATGGACGGTAAGATGGCAGTCGTAGACGGAAAGAGCGGAAATCTGATCGTTGAGCCGGATGCAGAGACCCTTAAAAAATATGAGGATATGCGTGCCGATGAACTTGCACAGCGTGCAATGCTCAAAGAACTGAAAGGTAAAGAAACTGTTACCAAGAGCGGTCGTAAGCTCCACCTTTATGCCAACATCGGAAGTACAGGTGATGTTGCGAATGTACTTGCCAATGATGCGGAAGGCATCGGACTTTTCCGAAGTGAGTTCGTATACCTGGAAAAAGAAGACTATCCTACAGAGGAAGAGCAGTTCCAGGTTTACAAGACCGTAGCTCAGAATATGGCCGGTAAAAAAGTTATCATTCGTACTCTGGATATCGGAGCGGACAAGCAGATCGATTATTTCAATATGGCGCATGAGGAAAACCCTGCAATGGGATATCGTGCGATCCGTATCTGTCTGGACCGTCCGGAAGTATTTAAGACACAGCTGAGAGCACTTTTCCGCGCAAGCATGTTCGGAAATATTTCCATCATGTATCCGATGATCATCTCTGTAACAGAGGTGAAGCAGATCAAGGCCATTGTAGCAGAAGTAAAAGCAGAGCTTAAGGAACAGGGGATCCCGTTCCGTGATGACGTGGAGCAGGGTATCATGATCGAGACTCCGGCAGCTGTTATGATCAGTGATCTTCTTGCAAAAGAGGTTGATTTCTTCAGTATCGGAACCAATGATCTGACCCAGTATACACTGGCTATTGACCGTCAGAATGCAAAGCTTGACAACATTTATGATTCCCATCATGAGGCAGTTCTCCGTATGATCCAGATGGTTGTGGATAATGCACACAAAGAAGGTATCTGGGCCGGAATCTGTGGTGAGCTTGGTGCGGACACTACACTTACTGAGAGATTTGTAGAGATGGGACTGGATGAGTTGTCCGTATCTCCGACATTTGTTCTTCCGGTTCGAAAGATCGTAAGAGAAATGAAATAAAACACAGATCATAAATAGATAAGGATATTTTTGATAAATAGTGTGACAGCTGCTGTGCATAAATATTTGTATGGCAGCTGTTTTTTTAGTTACTGTTCACTGGTAATATTCCGCGAGGTATTTTTTGTGAGCGAAGGTCACAGAAAATTTCCAATTGTGATATAGAAAAAAATATGATACACTAACATCATGGCTTTCTACAGCAGTTCAAAGAATTAGTTCATCAGGGGCTGATGCATTAATTCTTTGAACTGTGAGATAACAGACCAGGAGGAGAGAAAAGAATGGGCAAAATTGCCATTGTAACAGACAGCAACAGCGGTATCACACAGGCCCAGGCCGAAGAGCTTGGCGTTTATGTGATACCGATGCCGTTTTATATTAATGAAAAAATGTATCTTGAAGGTGTAACTCTCACACAGGAAGAGTTTTATGAGAAGCTTAAGAAGGATGAAACTATCTCCACATCTCAGCCAAGTCCGGCTGATCTCTGTGATCTGTGGGACAAGCTTCTGAGAGATTATGAGGAAATCGTTCATATTCCGATGTCAAGCGGACTGAGTGCATCCTGTTCTACTGCAATGGGACTTGCTATTGATTATAATGGTCGTGTTCAGGTAGTGGACAATCAGCGGATTTCCGTAACACAGAGACAGTCTGTAATGGATGCTAAGATGCTTGCCGAGGCAGGAAAAAGTGCTGCAGAGATCAAGAAGATCCTTACAGATCAGAAACTCGATTCCAGTATTTATATCACACTT
Source organism: Blautia sp. MSK.18.38 (assembly GCF_024460535.1). Taxonomy (NCBI): domain Bacteria; kingdom Bacillati; phylum Bacillota; class Clostridia; order Lachnospirales; family Lachnospiraceae; genus Blautia; species Blautia sp. MSK.18.38. Next base: position 60,872 of record NZ_JANFYP010000010.1, read on the forward strand.
GACACCCTGAAATATCTGAAAAAAGGTGGCAGGATCACACCGGCAGCAGCAGCCATCGGAACGGTTCTGAACCTGAAGCCTGTACTTCAGATCCAGGGAGAGAAGCTGGATGCCTACGCCAAGGTCCGTGGCAAGAAGCAGGCCAAACGTGCCATGCTGAAGGCAATGAAGAATGATTGGGAAACACGTTTTAAGGAATACGTATCTGACGGTGAGATGTGTCTTCAGGCTGCTTATACAGGAAATCTGGAAGAAGCAGAAGAATTTAAAAGAGAGATCCAGGAGGTATTTCCGGGAATGGAGATACATATGGATCCCCTTTCTTTAAGTGTTGCCTGCCATATCGGTTATGGTGCCCTTGCAGTCGCATGTTCAAGAAAAGTGACGTTATAAGCATAAAATACAGAAACAAAGATATGAGGAGTTTGAAACATGAAGAAGATTATGGAACAGATGGCGGAAGAACTTTCCGCAGCATTTGAAAAAGCAGGTTATGATCCGTCCTACGGAAAAGTTACTGTTTCCAACAGACCGGACTTATGTGAGTATCAGTGTAACGGTGCTATGGCAGGAGCCAAAGCATATCACAAGGCACCGTTTATGATCGCTGATGATGTGGTAGCACAGCTGTCAGACAGCCGGATCTTTTCCAGAGCAGAAGTTGTAAAGCCTGGATTTATCAACCTGGATGTGAAACCGGAATTTGTTGCAGAATACATGAATAAGATGGCAGAGGACGAGAGGCTTTCTGTTGAGACTGCCAAGAATCCGAAGACGATCATTATCGACTATGGCGGACCAAACGTTGCCAAGCCGCTTCACGTAGGACATCTCCGTTCTGCGATCATCGGTGAGAGCATCAAGCGTATCGGACGTTTTGTAGGACATAAGGTGATCGGTGATGTACATCTTGGAGACTGGGGCCTTCAGATGGGACTGATCATCACCGAGCTGAAACACCGGAAACCGGAGCTGGTATATTTTGATGACAGCTTTACCGGTGAATATCCGGCAGAAGCACCGTTTACCATCAGCGAGCTGGAAGAGATCTATCCATGTGCCAGTGGGAAGTCAAAAGAGGATGAGGCTTACCGTAATCAGGCACTGGAGGCAACCCACCTTCTTCAGCAGGGTAAACCCGGATACATGGCTCTCTGGAACCACATCATGAATGTATCTGTAACAGACCTTAAGAGAAACTACGCGAATCTGAACGTAGACTTTGACCTCTGGAAAAAAGAATCCGATGCACAGCCATACATTCCGGATATGGTAGAGGATATGAAGAAGCGAGGATTTGCCTATGAGGACCAGGGTGCTCTTGTTGTAGATGTAAAAGAAGAGAGTGATACCAAGGAGATCCCTCCATGTATGCTTCTGAAATCAGACGGAGCTTCTCTCTATACGACCACAGACCTTGCTACTATCGTAGAGCGTATGAAACTCTTTCAGCCGGATGAGATCCTTTATGTTGTTGACAAGCGTCAGGAGCTGCATTTTATCCAGGTATTCCGCTGCGCAAGAAAAACCGGTCTTGTAAATCCGGAGACCAAGCTTTCCTTCCTTGGTTTCGGTACCATGAATGGAAAAGACGGTAAACCGTTTAAGACAAGAGAAGGCGGTGTTATGCGTCTGGAGAACCTGATCGCAGATATTGATGAGGAAATGTATCGTAAGATCGTGGAGAATCGCAGTGTAAAAGATAAAGATGCAAAGGATACTGCCAAGATTGTAGGACTTTCCGCAATCAAATACGGAGATCTTTCCAACCAGGCGACCAAGGATTACATCTTTGATGTTGACCGCTTTACATCCTTTGAGGGAAATACAGGTCCGTATATCCTTTATACTATCGTTCGTATTAAGTCGATCCTGAACCGTTATGTACAGGAGGGAGGAGATTTAAGTACAGGTAAGATCCTTCCGGCAGTCAATGCCAGTGAGAAGAACCTGATGCTTCAGCTTTCCGGCTTTGCGGCAATGGTTGAGAACGCTTTTGAAGAAAAAGCACCACATAAGATCTGTGCATATATCTATGAGGTATCCAATGCATTTAACAGCTTTTACCATGAGACCAAGATCTTAAGCGAAGAGGATCAGGCACAGAAGGAATCCTTCCTTCAGCTGCTCCAGCTTACAAGAAGAGTGCTTGAGACAAGCATCGATCTTCTTGGATTCTCTGCACCGGATCGTATGTAAGGTATAGCTTTGCAGATACAAACACTATGAATAATGACAGACCGCCGGATAAAGAGACATTTTTGTCTGCTATATTCGGCGGACTTTTTTATATAGAAAGTTCTTTGCAAAAAGAACAGGACGTGCTATAATAGGACTTATCCTAAACGAGGGCAGATCACGAATTTCTGCCTGACTATAAGTTATCTGTTTTTTTTCAAACCGGAATTCACCGGATTATCCCAAATCAATAAGAAACGTAATTATAAATATTGTCTGACAGAAATGAGAGGAAGGTGATCTGTCTGATCGGAAATGTTCTGAAAGAACGTTATTGCATTGTAGAACAAATTGGACATGGCGGAGGTGGAAGCCTTTATCTGGCAAAAGATATGGAGCTTGGTATCTGCCGTGCAGTGAAAGAGATACCGATCGCAAAGAAAAAAGAAGCCAGACTCATGCAGCATCTGGAATATCCTGCAATACCGAAGATTATCGATTATGTGGAAACAGGGGAGTATTGTTATCTGATCATGGAATATATCAAGGGTCAGTCGCTGGGAGAACTTCTCCGTTCAGGAAAACGGTTTTCTTTACGGGAAATCCTTGCTCTGGGAAAGGAGATTGCCAGAGTATTGGAATATCTTCACAGTCGGAAGCCACCGGTCTGTTACGGGGACCTGAAACCGGATAATCTTATGTTTTCTGAAACCGGGCATCTGTATCTGATAGATCTTGGAAGTGCCATGTTCGATCATGGAAAAAGAAAACAGATCTGTGAAGGAACGAAAGGCTATGCGGCGCCGGAGCAGTATCAGGGCTACTTAAGACCGGGAAGTGATATTTATGCTCTGGGGAAGACCCTGGAAAAGCTTTGCGGAAAAAAGAAATGGCAGTGGTTTTTATATCCGGATTTTTTCTGGCTTCTGTTCCGATGTACCAGAAAACAGGAAAAATACAGATATTCGGATATGTCAGTGGTTCAGAAGAAAATCCAAAAGCTGGAAAACAGATATCGGATGATCACTTGGAGAAAACGATTTCTGGAAGCGGCAGCTGCAGGGATTCTGATAGGAACACTGATCTTGATAGCAGGATTGCTGAAAACGGAAGAATTTTCTGTGGCGATCTCAGAAGTAACAGATTTGTATTACGAAGCCAGACAGTATCCGGAAGACTCAAAAAATCGGGAAAAGTGCTGTATGGCAGCGGAAAAGAGACTCCAGAGGTTAAGTAGAAATTATGGGGAAAAAGAACAGCAGCGTCGTATTGAGCTATTGCTGGCATGGAATGCGGAGCTTTTGTGTGAACCGGAAAAAGCGGCTTTATATTATGAAAATCTTCTTCTGTATGATGCAGAATATCCTGTGGCCTACGGGGAATATGGGATGTTTCTTATTCGGACCGGTCAGAAAGAGGCCAGCAGAAAGCTGTGGGAAGATTATAAAGAGAAAGAAAAAGCGGAATTACTGGATGACAGTGAAAGCAGAAATCTGCAGCTTTGGGAGGAGATCAATGAGAAAAAGAAGAGAAAGTGATCAGAAAAAACCAAAAGAAATGAAAATTCCTAGTAGGAAAACCTGTTTTATTGTTTTGTTTCTGCTGGTCTTATGCAGCTGGATGATCCCTTCCATTGCTGTCTATGGATTTGATGTGTCAGGAATGGATAGTTCTGATACCGGTGGATTTGATATGAATGTGGGAGAAGGAACCGGACAGCTGCCGGAAGACTGGGAAGAAAGCTATGCAGGAGAAGGAAGTGATGATAGTAATTGGAACAGAGAAGAAGGAAATACTGAGGAGTATTCCGCTGCCTGGGCAGAATCGGAGAATGATCAGGAGGAGTCTGCACAATGGAATTTAGATTTTCAGACAGATGAGGTACGTTCTCAGGAAGAAAGCTTTATGGAAAATGGAGAAGATCCGGGGGTCGGGGGAGAAGGCTATGAAGTTCAGGAACCGGATATCAGACAAGATGAAAATCCGGGGATAACTATTCCGGAAGAAGCAGAGATAGCTGATACGCTTGCGGAAAAACTGACGGAAACGCCGATACCAACAAAACTGCCAATACTGACTGAACAACCAATCCCCATACAGACAGTGACAGCAAGTCCATCTGTAACGTTGACTCAAAAACCAGTTCGAAAGTCAGTGACAGATGCATCAAAGAGGGAGAAAAAGCAAAATCCGGCATTATCTTACTATCGGACAGAACCAACAGGAACGTCGGATAGGAAAAAAGAAAAAGAGCAAAAACCGGTGATCCGAATGAAAACAGACGGTAACAGGATCCGGATAGAGATCAGTCCGGATATTCCGTTCCAGATCCTTTCATTTCGGATCAATGGAAAAGAATGTGATTTTTACTGGCAAGGAAAAAAGCTTCTGGCGGAATTACCGAAAAAAAGCAGAAATCCCTGGAAAGCAGAACTCATGGGTTTTGTGAAATCCGGGAAGCTGTACTATGAAACCATGGACTTACCAGAAAAACAGTGATACAATAGGCATACTTACTGATTATTTTATACAACAGGAGGAATTTATGTATAAGGCAATCTTTTTTGATCTGGACGGAACACTGACAGAATCCGGAGAGGGGATTACGAAATCTGTACAGTATGCATTGGAGAAACTTGGAGTTTCGGCACCGGAGCTGGAGCCATTGAAGGTTTTTGTGGGTCCGCCGCTTCTGGAACAGTTTATGAAATATGCGGGATTTGATAAAGAGACAGCACAGAAGGGAATTGAATATTACAGAGAGCGGTATTCAGAAAAAGGAATGTATGAGAACACCGTTTATCCCGGTGTGGAAAACACTCTGGCAGAACTGAAACGTCGTGGTTACAGACTGGCTGTGGCGTCTGCGAAACCGACCTTTTACGTAACACAGATCATGGACCATTTTAATCTGAGCCGGTACTTTGAGGTGATCGCCGGGACGGACCTCAATGGACCGAAAGTAACCAAATCTCAGGTGATCGAGGAAGCTCTGGAAAGAATGAGCCTTTCTGACCATCGTGACCAGGTGATCATGGTGGGTGACAGAGAACATGACATTCTCGGAGCCAGACGATGCGGGATCCAGTGTGTGGCTGTATCTTACGGATATGGAAGCAGAGAAGAACTGGAAAAGGCACAGCCTCTTCAGATCGTAGCTTCCGCAGATGAACTTCTGAATTTTTTCGTCTGACCCCTCTGCACAGACAGAATATTTTTCAAATAGTGTGGAGGGAGCTTTATCCGGCAGGAATCCATTATCTTATCGGACAGATCCTCGGAAGCGCCGTGCTTCTCTGGCTGACAGGGCATGTCGGCAACGCACAGGAAAGGTACTATAGTTATACGCTGGTGATCACCGGACTTACCGGAGTGTTGGTTATGTTTCCGGCAGTATATTTTTACCGGAAGGATCGTATAGGAAGGCTGATCGGCGGTTTGACTTCCGTTGAGGAACAAAGGCTATCTATTCCTGAAATGCTGCTTCTTCTTGCTGCTGGAGCCGGATTTGCCCAGTATGCCAATGTGCTGGTGGCGATCCTGCAGAACTGGATCTCATCTAGCTATGGAGAGACGATGACGAAGATTACCTCAGGAAAGAGTTTGTTTATGATGATCTTCTGGATGGGTATCATAGCGCCTGTTGCGGAAGAAATGATCTTTCGCTGGCTGATCTATCTGCGATTTCGGGATCACTTTTCAGTGCTGGTTTCCGCTGTGATCTCTGCGGCGTTTTTCGGAATTTATCACGGAAATGTCCTGCAGGCTGTGTATGCGTTTGTTCTGGGAGGGATTTTTGCGTGGTTTCTGGAGATGGGAGGTAATAAGTGGACCAGTGTGCTGATGCACATCGGAGCCAATACCTGGATACTTATTTTCAGTGAATACGCCCAGACTCTGGTGGAAAAAGTCGGAGCAGGAAGCCTTCTGATGATCTATGGTGTTTTTGCGGCAGCGATGATCGGAGGATATCAGTATTTTGCACGCCGGGGAGAAAAACGTGGCTACCGGGCTGTTTGATCCAATGTGGATCACGAATATCTGCCTGCTACTGGATCAGGCAGAGTGATAGATGAATATTTGCTTTACAGAGAATCTGTAGTGGAATCATAGTATAAGGATGCCATTACAGATTTTTTTTATAAAAATATGCCGGAATCTTTTGCTGCCGGTAAATTTATATAGATTTTATATTTATTTAAGAGACCATTTCTTGCGTACCTTTGTATCATGTGCTATCATAAGTGTATTAAAAGAATTAATACACTTAATACACAGATTACAGAGAAAGGAGCGTCGTATGATATTCTTGGACTATCAGGACAGCCGTCCCATTTACGAGCAGATCGTAGAGAAATTCCGGATGCTGATCCTGTCAGGAGCTGTGGAGCCATCTTCCAAGATGCCGTCTGTGCGGCAGCTGGCCGTGGAATTATCCATCAATCCCAATACCATCCAGCGGGCATATATGGAACTGGAGCAGCAGGGGCTGATCTGTCCGGTGAAGGGAAAAGGCAGTTTTGTCACAGACAGCAGCAGGATCAGGCAGATCGGTATGGAAGAAACCTTAAGTGAGCTGAAAAAGATCACAGAAAAGGGAATGGCTCTGGGAGTAGGGGAGGAAGAAATGATCGGTGTGATCCGCTTATGCTATAAGGAGGGAAACAATGATTGAGATAAAAAACTGCAGCAAAGCTTTCGGTAAGATACAGGCAGTAAATAAGGTCACCATGGATATCGGGGAACGGGAGGTTTTTGGACTGATCGGCTCCAACGGTGCGGGAAAAAGTACTCTGCTCCGTATCATGGCCGGGATCATCCGTCAGGACAGAGGAGAGGTGCTGATGGATGAAGAACCGGTTTTTGAAAATGAAAGGGTCAAAGAGCATTTTTTCTACATCCCGGACGATGCATATATTCCGGCAAATTACAATGCTCTGGACATGGCAGAATTTTACCGTTGTATTTATCCGGGATTTCAGCAGGCGCGTTTTGAGACAATGATGAAGCAGTTTCATCTGGATGGAAAACGAAAAATCAGTACTTTTTCCAAGGGAATGAAGAAACAGCTTCTGGTGATCCTGGGAATCAGTACAGGAACGAAATATCTGTTTTGTGATGAAACCTTTGATGGCCTGGACCCGGTAATGCGCCAGGCAGTAAAAAGTATTTTTGCATCGGAGATCATGAGTCGTGAATTTACGCCGGTGATCGCTTCCCACAATCTTCGTGAGCTGGAAGATATCTGCGATCACATCGGGCTTCTTCATCAGGGAGGAATTCTCCTTTCCAGAGATCTGGAGGATATGAAATTCCACATCCATAAGATCCAGTGTGTACTTACTGACAAAAAGAAAGAAGAAGAATTAAAGAAAGAGCTGGAGGTTTTGAAAACAGAGCATCAGGGTTCCCTACTGCTTATTACTGCAAGGGGAACAAGAAGAGAGATCATGGAGAAGATACAGGCAAAAAATCCTCTTTTTTGCGAAGTGCTCCCACTGACTCTGGAAGAAATATTTATCAGCGAAACGGAGGTGGCAGGCTATGAAGTCAAAAATTTATTCCAGTGAGTATATGAAATCTTCTTCTAAAGGACAAAGATGGATCCCGGCATTTGCCATGATTGCATTTCTCCTTGCATTTCCGGTAGCGGAACTTATTTTGATGGGAAAATGGAATGAGCGCAGTTATACTCAGAGTCAGCTTTCCTATCTGTATTCCAGCCTGTGGAACAGTGACTTTCTTACAATGGGAGCAGCTGTGGCTGCGGTAACCGCATTTTTTGCAGCAGTAAGCGGCTTCTGGTATCTGTATTCCCCGAGAAAAGTGGATTTCTATCACAGCCTTCCGGTAAAGCGAAGTGCACTGTTTCTGCACAGAGTATTGTTGGCTGTTCTTTATTATCTAGTGCCATATGTGATCATGGAATTTGCTGCGGTATGCATCGGGGCAGCCAGAGGATATTACAGCCTTTCCATTATGAAAAAGGCACTGATCCTGCTGGTGCTCCATCTCCTGATGTATCTTCTGGTGTATTTTTCCACAGTGCTGGTGATCGCCTGCACCGGTACCATGTTGATGGGAGCACTTGCATGGGCAGGGCTGTTTACCTACAGTATCGTTCTGGCAGTGATGCTGCAGTTAAGCGGACATTTATTTTTTGATACCTGGTACGAAGGCAGTTACGGGATCCTGGCAGCAGTGCGGGACCTGGGCTCTCCCCTTATGGTGATCGTAAGCTTTATGGATAAATACAGCAGCGGGAACTATGGAAAACAGTTATTGATACTGATCTTTGTGCTGCTGCTTATGGCAGTATTATCCTGGATGGCATTTTGCAGGCGAAAATCAGAGAATACCGGAAAAGCACTGGTATATACCTGGATGGAACCGGTCTTAAGTGCTCTGATCACAATACCATCCGGACTGGGGATTGGTCTGATCTTTTATATGATCCCGGAAGATTCATCCAAAACAGCATGGTGGATCTTCGGAATGATACTGGGAACGATCCTGGTCCATGGAGTTCTGGAAGTGATCTACGAAATGGATTTTCGCAGATTTTTCCGCAGAAAAGTGCAGCTTATGATCTTTGGAGGTGTTGTGGCGATCTGTGCGCTGACCATGAAAATAGATCTTCTGGGATATGACAGATATTTTCCGGCTTATGACAATCTTCAGGGAGTTGTGGTAAATGTATGCAATCTCTCATATACTGAGCAGCTTTGCAATGTGGAAAAAAAAGAAAATGGAATCTATAAGATCCGGTATACTGCTACCTCAGACAATAGTTCCGGTCTGCTGGATCAGCCGGTGATGAAAAGTAAAGCATTGTATAACAGTCTGAAGGATATCAGGCTTCAGAATGAAAAAGGAAAAAAATCAGGAAGGCGCATGTATGTGCGTTACATAAATAAACAAGGATTCAGTGTATGCAGAAGCTATAGTGTATCTTCTGCACAGGCGCAGAATCTTATGGAAGCCTTGTATGACGAGCAGACATGGAAAGAAGACAGATATTCATTTTTCCAGCTGGACAAACAGTATCTGAAAGAGGTCACCGGTATTTTCTGTGACGGAGATATTCATTCCTTATTTGAGAAAAATGCAGAGAAGCGTCAGGCACTGGCAGAGGCGCTGAGAAAGGACATTTTGGAAAACGGCGGTCAGACAGTAAAAGACCAGCCATGTGCAATGCTGATGTTCGATTATGCGGGAATTCCGTCAGAAGGATACATGGATGAATGGGGAATGAATGTACCGGCTGTTCAGGAAGGAGAGAGGGTGTCTACCTCCGTTCTGGTGTATCCGGCATATAAGAGAACACTTGCAATTTTGGAAGAAACAGGATATCCTCTTTCCATGGATGAGCTGTCTGTTGAGTATATTGATGTTTATTACTTCAGCTCCGAAGCTGCCGGCGAAGATGATGAAGCTTTTTCCGACATTGAGCCTGTTTCGGATCTTGAAGAAACAGAGAACGGTTATAAAGTCCGTTACGATAAAAAGGAACAGCTGGAAGCTCTGAAAAAATGTATCCGTCCATCACAGCTGGTAAACGGATGGACTATCTGGAATGCAGATGTCACAATGGAAGTGGTTCTGGAAGGACAGGAGAGCACCGGCGGGGATTCCGGACTTTATATGACATTTGCCGGTGAGATCCCGGATTTTATCAGAGCAGATGCAAAGGCAGCCCATGTAACAGAATGGGAGGTAAATGATTAATGGAAAAACCAGTCCGGCTGGATAAATTTCTGGCAGATGCCGGCGCAGGTACAAGAAGCGAGGTAAAAAAATACATACAGAAGGGTCAGGTGCAGGTCAATGGAAAAACTGCGAAAAAACCGGAGCTGAAAGTATGGGAAGAAGATCAGGTGGTTATGAACGGGCAGGAGATCCATGCTGCACCGGAATATGTATACTATCTTTTTAACAAGCCGGCAGGCTGTGTCAGCGCAACGGAGGACTCCAGAGATAAAACGGTTCTCGACTATATTGAAGAAAAAGACAGAAGAAAGGGACTTTTTCCGGTAGGGCGTCTGGATAAAGATACAGAAGGATTCCTTCTGATCACAGACGACGGTCCTCTTGCACATGAGCTTCTTTCTCCGAAAAAGCATGTGGATAAGATCTACTATGCAAAAGTATCCGGGAAAGTGACAGAAGAAGATGTCGTGAAGCTGGCAGAAGGCGTGGATATCGGGGAAAAAGATCTTACACGACCGGCAAGGCTGGAGATCCTTTCTACCTGGGAGTCCGGTACAGAATCTGCAGAAGCCGGTAAGAACTGGGAATCTGAGATCCGACTTACCATCCACGAGGGAAAATTCCATCAGGTAAAACGGATGATGGAGGCACTGGGAAAAAAAGTAACTTATTTGAAAAGACTATCCATGGGGCCGCTGGCGCTTCCTTCAGATCTTCCGACAGGAAAATATCGTTCGCTCACCGAAAAAGAGCTGGAGCTTCTGAAGTCTGCCGGAAACCGCTGAAAAACAGAAAAAAATTGGAAAAATCCCCTTTACATAAGGGGATTTTCTATGCTATAATTCAGAAGTTGCAAAAATAAGCACGCACGGCGATTCTATAAGGATGGTGCCCTACGGTGTGAGGATGGGTCCAGAGAGAAGGCGACCTGTGCGGAAGAATTTAACCAAAAAGGAGAAAAGACATGAGCGTTATTTCAATGAAGCAGCTTTTAGAGGCAGGTGTTCATTTCGGACATCAGACAAGAAGATGGAACCCTAAAATGGCTCCGTACATCTACACAGAGAGAAATGGTATCTATATCATCGATCTTCAGCAGTCTGTAGGAATGGTTGACGATGCTTACAATGCAGTAGCAGATATCGTTGCCAACGGTGGACACATCCTTTTCGTAGGAACTAAGAAACAGGCTCAGGATGCTATCCGTACAGAGGCAGAGCGTTGTGGAGAGTTCTTCGTAAATGAGAGATGGCTTGGTGGTATGCTTACAAACTTCAAGACAATCCAGAGCCGTATCGCAAGACTGAAAGAGATCGAGACAATGGAAGCTGACGGAACATTCGACGTACTTCCTAAAAAAGAAGTTATCGAGCTTCGCAAAGAGCTTGTTAAGCTTCAGAAGAACCTTGGCGGAATCAAAGAGATGAAGAGAATCCCGGATGCTATCTTTATCGTAGATCCTAAGAAAGAGAGAATCTGCGTACAGGAGGCTCATACACTTGGAATCCCGCTTATCGGTATCTGCGATACTAACTGTGATCCGGAAGAGCTTGACTATGTGATCCCGGGAAATGACGATGCTATCCGTGCAGTAAAACTCATCGTTTCCAAGATGGCTGACGCTGTTATCGAGGCTAAGCAGGGAACTGCTGAGGCAGATGGCGAGATCGAGGCTGAGTCTGAGGAGTTTGCAGCTACAGAGGAATAATTCGTATAAACAGAATATTTCAGGAGGAAACGAACAATGGCTATTACAGCAGCACAGGTAAAAGAGTTAAGAGAGATGACCGGCGCCGGAATGATGGATTGTAAGAAAGCTCTTACATCTACAGATGGTGATATGGATAAAGCAGTTGAGTTCCTGCGTGAGAAGGGTCTTGCTACAGCACAGAAGAAAGCAAGCCGTATCGCAGCAGAGGGTCTTTGCAAAACTCTGGTAACAGAGGATGGAAAGAAAGCAGTCGTTGTTGAGGTTAATGCTGAGACAGACTTCGTTGCAAAGAACGAGAAATTCCAGAGCTATGTTGCAGATGTTGCAGCACAGGCACTTAACACAACAGCAGCTGATATCGATGCTTTCCTTGCTGAGGCATGGGCACTTGATACAACTAAGACTGTAAAAGAGGCTCTTGCAGCTCAGATCGCAGTAATCGGCGAGAACATGAACATCCGTAGATTTGCTCAGGTTGAGGAGCAGAACGGATTCATCGCTTCCTACACTCATATGGGTGGAAAGATCGGCGTTCTTGTAGACGTTGAGACAGATGTTGTTAACGATGCTGTTAAAGAGATGGCTAAGAACGTAGCTATGCAGATCGCAGCTCTGAAACCGCAGTACACAAGCGACAAGGAAGTAAGCGCTGACTATATCGAGCATGAGAAAGAGATCCTTATGGCTCAGATTCAGAACGACCCGAAGGAGTCCCAGAAACCGGCTAAGGTTATCGAGGGAATGATCACAGGACGTATCAAGAAAGAGCTCAAAGAGATCTGCCTTCTTGACCAGACATACGTAAAAGCAGAGGACGGAAAACAGTCCGTTGCTAAATACGTAGAGCAGGTAGCAAAAGAGAACGGTGCTAAGATCCAGATCAAAGGCTTCGTTCGCTACGAGACAGGCGATGGTCTTGAGAAGAAAGAAGAGAACTTCGCTGAGGAAGTTGCAAAGCAGATGGGTAAGTAATCCATTAGCTTAAGTTTTCATTATATTATTTTAATAAGTCTAAATTTAAGTATTTAAAGGCCCTGAAAGTCTTATAAACACTACGTTTCACAGTGATTATAAGGTTTTCGGGGCTTTTTTCTATATTTTTCTAAAAAAGTCCTAAATACCGCCAAGCATCGCTGGAAATCACCAAGAATCTTCTAAAATTGAGTATTGAGTAAGGAAAAACTGAGTAAAAGCAAAGGCTTGCAATCTTCAGCGAAGTTACTCAAATTATCAGCGGTTTCATCAGATCACCATAATTTTCAAAAAACAAATTATAAACTTAAAAACCAATTTTATAAGGAGGAGATCAGTATGGCAAGTACAGCGATAGGCGCAGCTGGCGAGGATGCTCGCACAATAACTTTTATGAACAAAGAACATAAGGAGTTCTATTTGGAATATCTGCCAAAATGCAGATGGAAAGATGTATATCACAAAGCATTGGTATATTGTCTTGGAATCGACAGAGATACACGAAAACACGTTAACAGAATTTATGATTTTAAAAATGGCAGTGTGAAGCCAGAATGTCTGCAGGAAGGATGGCAGACAAGTGGTAGTGTCAGAGTTGTACGCATGGCATTTAATCTCTACTGCAACGGTACACCCAGTGTCTATGACTATGAAGATGCGGAAAAGCAGTTATCGGAGTGCAGCTGTTATACAGTAGAAGATCTGTTTTGCTGTGGGTATGCAAAATTCTTTTGGGAGGCAATAAAGATACGTTATCCGGAGTATTGCTCCTAAAAATGATTGGAGGTCAAAAATGCTGAAAATCAGATTACAGGGAACAACAAATGAACTGAAATGGTTTCGAAAAATATTGGAAAAGAATAGTAACTTTGAAATTTTAAGTATATCAGAGCCTTATGCAAATAAGGGGACAAACAAATATTTTCGTGTGTATGTAGACGTCGAAAGAATCAGACATTAGGAGGAAAAGTTATGTGCAGAGTAATCGCAATCGCAAATCAGAAAGGTGGAGTGGCAAAGACCACTACCACTATCAATCTTGGAGTAGGACTGGCCAAGGAAGGAAAGAAAGTTGTACTGGTTGACGCAGATCCACAGGGGCATTTGACAATGGGGCTTGGATTTCCAAAGAATTTGAGAGTGACACTGAAAACAATGATGGAAAATATTATCATGGGATTAGAGTTTGATCCCAAGGAGGCCGTTTTACATCATGCGGAAGGAATAGATGTGATTCCATCTAACAAACTACTTTCGGGAATGGATATGTCATTGTTCACAGTAGAGGACAGAGAAAAAGTTTTAAAGGAGTATTTGGAACTTCTGGAACAGGAGTATGACTATATTTTAATTGACTGTATGCCCTCATTGGGAATGTTGACAATCAATGCCCTTACTGCAGCTGACAGTGTATTGATTCCGGTACAGCCACAATATTATGCGGCAGATGGACTTATGGAATTGCTGAAAGTTGTGAAAGGAATTCATCAGAGATTCAATCCAGCTTTACAGATTGAGGGAATTTTGTTTACTATGGACAGTTGTCATTATAACAACTCAAAGAGAAACAAGCAGGCAGTGCGAGATGCTTATGGAGCAGAGATTAAAATTTTCAATCAAACGATTCCAAGAACAGAAGCTCTTGCCGAAACTGCATCAGAAGGTGTCAGTATTTTTTCTTACGATGCAAAAGGAAAAGGTGCGTACAGTTATCAGGCACTTGTCCAGGAGGTGCTGAATCATGCGTAAACCTAAGAAAGAAATTCAGCTTACTTCTTATGATGAATTGCTTGGAATCAATGAAGCAGAACAAAATAGCTTCAATCAGGTTTTTGAAGTGCCGCTAAACGAGTTATATCCGTTTAAAAATCATCCATTTCATGTAAATGATGATGAAAAAATGGCTGAAACAGTAGAAAGTATCAAGAATTATGGCATCTTAAATCCTGCATTGGTACGTCCTCGCGCAGAGGGAGGATATGAACTGATTGCTGGTCACAGGAGAAAACGTGGTTGCGAACTGGCTGGAAAAAGTAAAATGCCAGTACTCATACGAAACTATACCGATGATGAAGCCGTAATCGTTATGGTGGATTCTAATATACAGAGAGAAAATTTGCTTCCAAGCGAAAAGGCATATGCTTATAAGATGAAGATGGATGCAGTAAAACATCAAGGCATAAAAGACGAAAACGCAGTTTCTGTTGACAGTGCAGATCTGGTTGGACAGGCTGCAGGTGACAGTGGAAGAACCGTTCAGCGTTACATACGCTTGACCTGTCTTATTCCGGAATTGCTGAAATTGTTGGATGAAGGAAAGATTAATTTTACAGTAGGTGTTTCATTAACCTATTTATCAGAAACGGAGCAGATTTGGGTGAAAGACTGCATAGTGTCTGGAGCAAGCTCTGTTACAGGTTCAATGGCAACAAAACTGAAGCAATACAGCGGTGAAGGTAAACTGACAGAATTAGCGGTACAGCTTATTCTGAATGAAAAGAAAACAGAGACAGGAAAAGTTACTTTAACTGAAAAGAAAATACGAAAGTATTTCCCAAAGGAATATAACAGAGAACAGATTGAACAGGTTATCTATGAACTGCTTGATAACTGGAAGAAAAGCCAATAACGAGGGAAGGAGGGAAAGCAAAATGGCAAAATCCGAAAGCACAAAAATAGAGTTTGGTTATTTTCACGATTATGAATCGGAACAGTTTGCTTTTTACCGTATTCCCAAAGTATTATTCACAGATGAATATTTCCGTAATCTGTCCAGCGATGCAAAGGTTCTTTATGGGCTGATGCTGGACAGAATGGCTTTGTCTATCAGAAATAATTGGGTGGACAATGAGGGGAAAGTTTATATCATATTTACATTGGAACAAGTGATGGAATATATGAACTGCGGAAAAGACAAAGGTGTGAAAATTCTTGCAGAATTAGATACTGATAAAGGAATTGGTTTGATTGAAAGAGTAAAGAGAGGATTGGGAAAACCAACAATTATTTATGTAAAGAGCTTTGTATATAGAAAAGAAAAAGTATTAGATTCGGCAGAGAATGATAACAGAAGTCAAGAAGTCGGAAAAGCCGAAGTCAAGAGTTCGGAAAAACCGAAGTCTGGAGTTCTGGAAAGTCGAAGTCAAGAGTTCGGAAAAACCGAAGTCTGGAAGTCGGAAAAATCGAAGTCAAGAGTTCGGAAAAACCGAAGTACAGAAGTCGGAAAAACCGACCCTAATAATACTAATTATAATTATACTGATATTAGTAATACTGACAGAAGTAATACTGATCTTATCAATCTTTCAGATTCTTCCGAACAGCAGTCAATGGATTTGATGGAAGAGATGGGGTTATTCCAGATGAATACTGCACTTGTAAAAAGAAATATTGAATATGACTGTCTTGTACAACGATGTAGACTAGGGGAACAGCAACAGTTGGATGAAATTGTGGCACTAATTGTGGAAACAATCAGCATAGAACGGGAGAATATTACAATCAGTGGAGTGAAATACCCATATCAGTTCGTAAAAAGCAGATTATTGTTGCTGGAAGAAAGCCACATAGAGTATGTACTTGACTGTCTGCATGAGAATACCAGGGAAGTAAAGAACATAAAAGCGTATTTGCTTACCTGTCTTATGAATTCAATAACGACAAGTTTCAAAGAGGTGTGTGTATTTGCTTGGATATCAGGGGAATAATCTTTTATGTTCTGATTGGGATAGATCTGATATGGAAGGGTTAGATTATAATGGTTTATATGAATATTTATATCGAATGAAATACGGGGAGAGATATGAGTTTTCAGGTAACTCAAGTGGAATTCCGGCAGAAGAGTTTGAAAATCTGATAATGGAGTTTTTGCCGATAACAGCAGATCAAATTAAAAAATGGGCAGTATTTGATTCGGAACATCAAACTTATGACTGGGAACGATTAGGCTGTTTAAATTATAGCCCTACTCATTTTGGAACATCTTTACCGGAGGTCGTTGAAATAAGAGATAGCGGAGAGGGAAACAGTGTGTTGGTTGTTGATGCTGTATGTGATACATTTATATGTAATGATGCCGTTATTACAAGTGAGCTGACTGTTAAGTTCAACGATGATAAGAGTTTTAAATATATGGGGAATAAAATTCTGAATAATGGTACGAAAGAAGTTCCCAAATATCAATATAGAATAAAAAGAAAGAACTGATAACAACTATCAGCCCTTTCATATTTGTTAATTCCATATATGTAATTTTTTTAAGATATCAGAAGTGATTTCAAATGCTTTTTTGCCAGTTGCATTAGAATCACTTTGGATATTGGTTGCAAAATAATAGCTGTTATCGGAAGTTTCTACATATCCGATAAACCAGCCGTTGATATCCTGTCCGTTGACACGACCGGTTCCAGTTTTTCCGTAGAAATTACCATTAGGTGTACTGGCAATTTTTATAGCATTTTTAACAGAAAATACATTTTGGAAATTTAGATGGAATTCATTTGTGTTAAATTTTTTTAATAATGTTACTTGCTCTAAAGGCGAGATTTTTAATGAAAAATCGGACCAGTATAAATCCAGATTTGAACTGGTTGTTTGGTTTCCATATTCTATTTTATTCAAAAATTCCTGGACTCTGTTAATTCCGAGCTGCGAATCAATTGCCTGGAAATACCAGTTAACGGAATTTTGCATAGCAGAGTTTAAATCCTGATCAGCTTCCCAGGATGGAAAAGGAAAGGCATCACCATTCCATGTCATGGAAGAGTGTTCTGGTGTGATGATTCCGGATTCCAACCCTAATAATGCATCGTATATTTTGTAGGTAGACTCTGGCGGAATACGTTTGGTGGCTTCTTCAAGATCGTATATTTTCCAGGAATCCAAATTATTGTCATACAAAACAAATGATCCATCATATGTTCCAAATGTTTCGGATATATCTAACAGGGAGATATTTTTGTCTGTATCACTAAAATGATATACGTTTTGAGTAGAGGCATCAATGGATAAAATGGGTGTACATCCAATAAAAACAGCACTAATGACCAGATAAATTATCAATGCTCTCATTTTTTGATAAAGAGTTTCTTTCCTAAAAACGGCGATGTTGAGAATACGTCGTTTCATCTGCCTGAAATTTCCGGACATTCCAACTGCCAGTGGAGAGGAAAAAGAGGATATTTTTTCTGCAAAATTAATCAGTGTAGTTCCATAAGCTTGGTATTCATCAGCAGAAATCATCTGCAATACAGCAGAATCACAGGCTATTTCACGGTCACAGAGAATTTCTTTTAAAGTGTACCAAACAAAAGGGTTAAACCAGTAGAGTATATTACTTATGACCATGAGGAAGCCAATAAATGTATCTTTGTGACGGTAATGCTGTAATTCGTGTAGCAGCATAAAACGCATATCATCAGGATTCAGTTCGGAAATTAAATGGATGGGAATGTAAATTCTGGGATGTATTATTCCGATTAAAACTGGTGATTTTAAAAATGCAGTACTGTAGACTGATACTGGGTGAGAGATTTTAAGTTCCTTTAAACAATTGTAATAAATAGTTTTTACCTGCTGATTTTGAAGCGGGAGAGCAGATCTTTTTATGGAACGTACATAGTTTAATGAATGAAGGGTGAGGACTGACATAATCATAACACCCGTTATCCATATTAGAAAGAGTATGGTATTCAAGCCTCCAGAAAATTGACTACTGATGGAAACTGAAAAATCATTCACCTGGTTTAACAAAATATTTTGTGTATTACTGGTAAGTTCGGATAGCGTGTCGGTACCAGAGTTAAGTCCTGAGTCAGTTTGAAAAAAATGTAACCATGAAAAAAGTTGTGAGCCATGAATCTGTACAGGAAAAAATGGCACGGCAAGTAATAAAAATAAAAGAAAACAGAGATGGTACTGTGTAGTCGCAGATAAATATTTTTTCAGAAGTTTTTTTGTTCCGATTATTACAAGTGTAAAAATACATATGAAGATATTACTGATTAAAAAGTGGATGATCCAGTTGCTCATTCAAAACCTCCTATTTCTGATGTTTTGATAATAAATGGCGTAAGTTATCAATTTCTGTTGAAGAGAGCTTATCGTCTTCAAGGTAAGAAGCCAGCATAGAAGAAAGATTTCCATTATAATATCGCTTTAAAAAAGAATTGCTTTCCTGGCGTATATATTCATCTTCTTGGACTAATGGAGTATAGACAAATACCCGGCTTTGTTTTTCGCAGGAAAGAGCTTTTTTGGAAACAAGTCTCTTGATAAGAGTTTGAATTGTTTTTGGACTCCAGCTGGTAGTTAGAGTAAGTTTTTCTGTAATTTCATTTGTATTGATGGGAGCATATTTCCATACAATTTTCATAACTTCAAATTCGGCTTCTGAAATCTGGGGTAGTGACATAATAAAATCCTCCTGCTAAATCCTACATATGTAATAAATATATTATATTACTTGTAGAAGAAAAAAGTCAAATGGCAGATGATATATAGAATATAAAATTAATAATGTAGAGGCAATAAAGGTGAAAAAGATAGAAATTATTGAGAGAATCACAGATGCTAATGGAAGCATAAGTGAAAACATATTGACTAGCTGGGAACATAAAAACCAATTCATACCGGAAATTATAAGGTTTGGAGAATTAAAAATATATCTACAGGAACGAATTGTTAAAAAGAATGATAGTGATGTTCATCTTTCAAAATATGAATATGATATTTTACTTTTTTTAGCGAAAAGTCCAGGTAGAATATTTGGAAAAGAAATGGTTTATGATCTGGTATGGAATGAACCTTATTCCGGTGATTATAATGTGGTTATGCGACATATCTGCAATATCAGAGAAAAAATAGAAGATGATCCTGGACAACCATTATATATACAAACAGTACGAGGTGTAGGATATCGGTTTAATGGGAATTTAGGCAGCGAGTGAAATCGCTGCCTATTATTATGGTTTTACAAAGAAGGGAGTTGGTTATGAGAAGATCTTTGTATTTCAGGAGCATCCTGTTTGAGATATTTGGACAGGTTTTGATGTATCAATTCCAACTCTTTTATTTCTTGCTTAAAAGAAACGTATTGAGTATTTAGAGATTCTTTTCTGGAAATAAGATCTGCAATTTGCTCTTGCAACTTATTGGAATTAAGATGTTTCAGGTTTATACCATTTTCCTGTAAAATATGTTCAGCACCCGCGAAAAGAATAATTTGAGATTCATATTTACGGAAATAACGATCTGGATCTTTGGAGCTTTTATAATGGTCGTCGTAAATTTTATTTTTCTGATATTGTTCGGCATATTTTAGCATTTCTCGAAGATGGCGTATCTGAGACTCGAGAGAAACAACAGAGGTATTTACCTCTTTTTGCTGCATATGTAACAAGGCTATGCGGTCTTCAAGTTCTGAAAAATTATGTAGATTATGTGTGAACATCTTGTTATATTCAGCAGAGACAATTTTTAAATTTTCCTTATTTGCCCATTTCTGAAGTCCAATGTTTCCTGCTATATTGGGAGCATTGGTATCTATTAATTTGTTATGAACAGAAGGAAAAATAGCTTTCTGACGTTTATTTTCAATGCGTTCTTTGATACGTTCTTTAGTAAAATTTTTTCCTAAAGATTTAGCACTTCCACGCACTGGACGGGACATATCGGGAGAACGAAAGGTAATGTATTTTCTGCTGCTTTCGCCAAATTCTGCGTTTTTTATTTCATATCCTTTAGCTTTCATAAATGCAAGAAATTCTGAGTAAGTGGAAACAATTCGGATTGTCTGGTTGATATCTTTTCGCAGCTGCGCTTTTTTACTGGATTCAGATTTATTTGCAGCCCATTCATTGTATTTCATTCCTTTTTTACCATCTGGCATAATTGTGGACAGGTTATGTTCCTGGCATAAAGTGTCGCTGAGATTTCGTATTTTCCAGTAATTCTTTTTACAGTCATGGTAATGAGAAAAAGTGATGTTATCTGCAGAACAGAAAATTAAATGGTTATGTACATGACCTTTATCAGTGTGTGTTGTCAGAACATAGGAGTATTTTCCCTCCAGTAAGCGATCCGCAAGTTCTTTGCCAATTTGATGGGCTTCTTCATAGGAAACTTCACCAGGGGAAAATGCCTGAATCAGATGAAATGCCTTATTTGTATTGTGCGGATCTCTGCAGTCATGTGTATGATCCAAAGTGTATTTAAAGTCAAGAACGGCTGTTTCGGGAGAGCAGGCAAAGGAAGAAATATATAGATTCTGGTCAGTTTTATCTGGATTGCAGATGTATTCTATTGCTTTATTAACGGTTGTTTTGATACCATGGATTTTTGTAACTGCCATATTTTTTCCATTAACTCCTTTATATCGTCCAGGTCCTTTGGGTAAACTGTATTGGTACTGTTTATACGATGGGTGATCTGATTCAAATTGCTGCTGATATTGCCCAACAGGGTATTCATTTTTCGGATATGAGAGTAGTCTACTTCATATACAAATCCATATAAGATCATTTTCCGTAGAAAGGCAGATTTGCTTTTCATCCTGGAAAGACGATATTTTTCTTCTAAAATGTATTGTTCGTCATCATTCAAATAAAATTGTACGGGATGAATTCTGGTACGTTTGCTCATTGAAATCCTCCAATTCGTTTTTTTCTATAAAAAAGAGTACAAAAAAACTGTCTAACCAGTTCGGTTATGACAGTTATATTACTTGACTGTATGATGTTTTGGATAGATGTGTCTACAGTTTATTTTAACAGGAGTAGGCGGAAGCGTCAAATTAAGAAATTATAAAATATGAGAGGGCCAGGGATACTCCCTGATACATTTTGGTAGAATGAACCGGAAAGGGAATTTGACAAAATGAGCCAGGTGTCATGACACTGGCAGTGCTTGCTTCTTTTGGGGTGTAGCCTGCAAAGCAGGCTATGCAAAAGCTATAAAACATAAATAGAACTGTGAGAAGTGGTTGAGAATACAATCCTGATAGCGTATAATCAGAGAAAGAAATCGTAAGTGAGGGATAAATTTGAAACGTGAAGAAATTTTTCAATATGTAAAAGAGCAATATGGAACTGAACCGGAATATTTATGGAAAAAAGATCCTGATTCTGCGGTGCTTCGACATAAAAATGGAAAATGGTATGCTATAATTATGGTAGTGGAAAAGAAAATACTGGGATTAGAAGAAGATGGAAACATTGACATCCTGGATGTAAAATGTGATCCTGATCTGGTTGGGATGATTATTCAAACGTATGGATTTTTACCGGGGTATCATATGAATAAGCAACACTGGATTACGATTCTTTTGGATGATTCTGTCAGTGAAGCTAAGACGCTGGATTTTCTGGATATGAGTTATGATTTAATTGACAGTGGGAAGTAATAAAAAAGGAAGCCTTTCAGAAAAATCTCTGATTGGCTCCCAGGTATTCATTCTGGATATGTATAAGTTGATCTTTGCAACAGGATATTTTCCCAATCTCGTTCATGGCGCAACACTCGGAGAATATGAATCTCTTTTGTTTCTTCCATTATAATATAAAAAATAATAGATGGCGGAAAAGATCTTTTATGTATGGAATATCCTCTGTACAGAATTTGAGTTCGGGGAAAGGCAGTACTGAACTGGCCTAAATTCTGCATTTGTTCTTTCAGATCAGATTGAAAACGGTCAGCACGTTGCTGGCCGAATTCTTCTTCAATATAATCTGCAATGTCTGTGACATCGTAAATTGCTTCCCAGGTTAAAATAATTTTATATTCTTGCATTTCTTCGTGCATCCCTTAATTCTGTGATTTTGCGAAAAGCATCTTCCAGTGGCAATTCACGACCAGCTTCCATATCATCAATTCCCCGGTCTAACATGCGGAGAAGATGATTGTTTTCCTGGTTTTTATCGGTTGTAGGGACTTTTTTTGTTAATTCCATGAAATCACTCCAATCATACGGTTTATAAATAGTGTATGTTGTTCAGAAGTATCTATCCATAGTTTAGCATAGAATGGGCAGCAATACAATTGAATTATTTTGCAGGAGCGTCCGTCAGACCAAGAAGATATTCGCAGGAAACATTAAATACTTCGGCCAGTGCGACAACTTCGTAGTCGGGAACGAAACGTGTGCCTTGTTCAATTCGCAGGATTGCCAGATCATTAAAATCATATCCTGCAAGTTGTAATTTGGCAGCGAGTGTTTTCTGAGTAAGATTATGAGCCTTTCGTAATTCTTTTACCCGTTGTCCTATTCTGTTTTTACTGTTCGTTTTTTTATCCCAATAAATAATCATTCTGATCCTCAAAAGTTTCTAAAGATGAAGTATTATTATTGATTTTAAGGAAAAATATTGTTACTATACTTCTAAAGATGAAGTTTTGGGAAAGTTTATTTGATTTTTGAAATAAGAAAATGATAATGCTGCCTGTAATGAGAAATAATTCTAATGAGAGGTGGAAAGAAGATGAATGAATTTTATGAAGCAGTATCGAATTTATTTGAGGAATTGCGCTGTGACTCCGGAGAAAGAGAATATACAGTACAGCTGGAAGAATGGAAAGAGGCAGAGAAGAATTTGAAACAAATACAAAAGAAGCTGCCACTACATCTGGAAAAAATCCCAGAGCGTGAGCAGAATTTCTGGAATAAATATCTGGATCAGTTAGAACATTTCCATTATGAAGAGGAGCAGCGGGCTTATTACCAGGGAATGATGGATGTAGTTGAGTTTCTTATTAATATAGGGGCAATAAAGAAATCCACGAATGTTAAGAGAATGATAGAAAAATATGCACGTTAAGAGTGGCGGTATGGGAAACCATACCGCTTCTTCAGAATAATTCAGATAGAATTCAAATGAATTTCAGGGATCTTGTTTATCGTGGTCTGTAGGAATTTTGTATGTGCGCAGGTATGCTTCTACGATGGCAAGGATAGCGGTAATTTGCTCATCGTTGCATTTTGACAGGTACATGAGCAGGCGTTGATAATCAAGATTATCTGTATGATTGTTTGGATAAAACAATGGTTCAGGAGGAACATTTAAAGCGCGTACCAGTTTTCTGATTTTATGAAAACTCGGAACTCGGCCCCCATTTTCAATTTCCTTTAAATATCGGCTGGACATTTCTGCTTTTTCAGCTAATTCTTCATAAGTCAATTTTTGCTCGTGTCGGGCGTTCTTAAAAAACAATCCCAGTTCTTTATCTGTTTGTTTTGGCATATGATACACCTCCATGTTTAGTGTATAGTTCCCTTTCTTGAAAGAAAATGAACTAATATTTCACTAAAAAAGAGGGTGATATTTCACTTTTTAAAAGACATATAAAATTCTGAATTTCCGTAAAACAGATCCGGAGGTATAGGAAAGATTAAGAATTTTATTGTCTGGTATCATATCCGTCATTACGTGACGGATGAAATAGATAAATAGTTCAAAAAAGCAAATAAATTTCTTTACCTCAAAAAGTGAATTATATGCCACAAAAAATGATGGCAAAATATTATCTTTTGATATAAATAGCGTCCGATGGGCTAAAAACTACCCATTAGGACGTTTTTTATATATCTCAAAATACAGGAAAAACAATTTTCTCGTATTTATTAAGAAATTTTTTAAAAATTTCTTCCCACACCCCGACAAATGCACTCATCCGTTTGGGATATGTGTGAAGGGGAAGCAAGAACTTTGCTTATTGCCTACCGGCGGGGAAGGAGGTGAACTCTTATGGAGCAATCCTCTTTTCAAGATGAGCAGACAGTCAGACATCAGTTTGATTCTCTGTGCAAGCTGGCATTGAAAAGTGAAGTTATTAATTATGAAAAGCATATGGCATATCGCCAGAAGTATGAAGTGATGTTGTCAGAATTATCAGAAAAGGAGTTGAGCAGACTTTTTATAATGGATGAGCATGAAATGGAAACACATCGTTTTCAGGTCCTGGGTTACGACATAGAAGTCAAAGATGCATTGATTGCTGAAGCACTGCAGACACTTACTGAAAAGAAAAGGAATGTTGTGTTATTATCATATTTTATGGATATGAGTGATGCAGACATTGCCAGAGAAATGAATCTTGTACGCAGCACAATTAATGAGCATCGTAGACGATCACTGGAACTGATGAGAAAAAATATGGAGGAATCTGCAAATGAAAAAAAGTAAAAAACAGAAATGCGCATTTGATTTGCTGCCATTCCATGTTATTGAGGCAGCATCAACTGGTGATACTGAGGCAATCCAGGCAGTGTTGAAGCATTATGAAGGGTACATAACAGTTTTGGCTACCAGAAAAATGTTTGACGAATTTGGACAGGTGCATTACTGTGTAGATGAAACTCTGCGTCAACGCCTGGAAGCAAAACTGATTACTAAGACCTTGGGATTTGATACGAAATCATATGTAAGGAAAAGTAATCAGTAAAGGGAGTATTTATATAAAAAAACTGCTAAAGATTTCTGATCCCCTTTAGAAATCCGTGGGTAGTGTAACTGTACCTTGAAAATTAAATATAGTTAACTTGCAGGAACGTGTGAAATAGTGGAGCTATGTAGCAAATACGCGGAGACTATCTGCTTTTTAACTTCCCGACAAATTGTCGAGAAGTACAGAAGTGAAAACTGAGGAAGTGCTGATTTTGGCATTGAAGGAAAGGTACGAGCGAGAAATATATTGCTACCAACAGAGCTTAGGAACTTTGTAGCGAGGAAACTGTTTTTGATAATGATACTTCCGATAAAGATTCGGTCTGAAAAGATGGTGCAAATCCAATGAGGTCATACCTGGTGGCTGCCTGCAGGTTTTTGATAAAGTGCCTGTTGATAAAAGAACATTTTAACTATGAAGTGTTTTTTTATCAGCGGGCATAAAAAGAGGGGGTGACAATTTGGAACTTGAAAAGACTTTGTTGTCTGTAGAGGAATTCTGTACATATATGGGAATTGGAAAAACGAAAGCGAGAGAACTGCTTTCTAATCCTAGTTGTAAGTATGTAGTTCGAGTCGGACGACGAGTGTTGATTCATAAGGAGCTTTTAGATGCTGAATTGAAGAAAAGTGCTAAGTTTCAACTGAAAATGTAATGTTCAACAAAAGTAAAAAAGGCGGTAATAGACACTTGATGTTGATGCACAATTATGCTACAATATGGAAGAAAGGAGATGAAAAGATGCCCAGAATAATTCCTATTAGAGAACTAAGAGATACGAATAGAATGTCAGAAATGTGCCATGAGTCAGAAGAACCAGTTTTTATAACGAAGAATGGCTATGGAGACATGGTAATCATGAGTTTGGAAACTTTTGAAAAAAACTCTGGTATGAGTGACTTTTATGGAAATGTGAAATTTAAAAAAGGCAAGTATTCTGATAGGGCAGAAGAAAAAGAGCATCCCATTTCCGAGTGATCTGATAGACCGCCGATAGTTTTTACTTTTGAAATTGCAAGCAACAATTATGAAGGTGAAAATTATGGGAAAAGACTTAAAAGGAAAAGAACTTGGCAGAGGTTTAACACAGAGACCTGATGGACGCTATATGGCGAGAGCGCAGGTTGCAGGAAAAAGCGTTTTATTATATGGTTGGAAATTGAGGACTCTTAAAAAAGAATTTGCTGAAGCAGTGGAAGAAGCCAGAAAAGGTTCAATATGGTTAGGCTATGAAACTGATACTCTTACATTAAATGAATGGTTTGAGGAATGGTACGAAAAATATAAGGCTCCGACATTGAAAAATGGAGGATCAGCTCAGTATAGGCGTAAATTTGTAAACTATTATGGTGTGAGAATTGGATCAAAAAATCTGAAAGATATTCGCCAATTACATGTTCAGACAGCGATTGCTGATATGCTCGAAGCTGGGAGATCATCGAAGTCGGTCAGAGAAGCGACTGGTATTTTACAGAACTGTATTGAGGCAGCTATGGCGAATGGTTTAACTTCTATTAATCCGACTATAGGAGTTGTTATTCCAAAGTGTGATAAAGTTGAAAGAAGAGTACTGACAGTAGAAGAGCAGGAAATTTTTATAGAACATTTGGAAAGAACAAAAAGCTGGTATGAAGAAATGTATAAGCTGATGTTGCTTACAGGAATGCGTATCGGGGAGGTTGGTGGACTTCAGTGGAGAGATATTGATTTTACGAATCGATTTATCAGTATAAAAAGATCTCTGTCATATCAATATGAGGATGGCGTGAAAACTATGTTTTTTACATCACCCAAGACAGAAAATTCTGTCAGAAAAATTCCTTTTTTTGGAGAGACAAAAGATATACTAATGAGGCAGTTTGAAAAACAGAAAGCCAAGCGAGCTGACATGGGAAAGAAATGGAAACAGCCCAAAGATATGGACGATCTGATATTCACTACATCATTAGGAACTCCAATAGGTCGTTATACGATTGAAAATGATATGAGAAACATTACAAAACAGATAAATGAGACGCTTCGAATAGAAGCGGAATATTCGGGAACAATTCCGAAGAAATTTGAAAGAGTCCATCCACATGCTTTGAGACATACTTTTGCAACAAGATGTTTTGAAAAAGGAATGACCCCTCGGACAGTACAGGAGATTATGGGACACTCAAATTATAATACAACGGTGTCATATACACATGTATTGGACGATATAAAACTAAAAGAAGCAGAACGTTTGGGGGACTTTCTGGATAATACGAAAGCAGCACAAAGAGTTGTGCAGGACGAGCTTCTTGGTATTATGTAGGCAATAGAATTACTCAATTAGTTACGTAATGAGGTTGTTGAAACGTTTTTAGATTGATTGTTAAAGTAATATAAAACAGAAAGATCCGCATAGCGGAAAATGCTGATTTTAACTGGATTATTCGCATAGCAGGCAGGAATGTAAGACTTAAAACTTTGCATAGCAGGTTGGAATGTAAGTCGAAAATATCGCATCGCAGATGAACGCATAATCTTACAGTTCGCATAAGAATTTGAACCGTAATTTTATCATGTAAATCAATGAAAAACCTTGAATTTCCTATGAAAATGGGATGATTCAAGGTTTTTTTGCGTATTGGGGAATAAATTCGAGACTGTGAGAAAAAGTCTGTAAATAAGATTCTTCTATGATATGCAAGGGTGGCAAGCCTGAAAATCAGGCTTCTCACCTTGTTTTATATATAACAGTGGTAGGGCGGTGGAATTTAAATAAAAAAATTCCACTTTACAAATAACAGATAAAGTATTAAAATAAACAAAAAGATATCTTCAGGGCAGGGTGTGATTCCCTACCGGCGGTAGAGCCCGCGAGCCGAAAGGCATGATCCGGTGAGATTCCGGGGCCGACAGTACAGTCTGGATGGAAGAAGATGATAGTACAGTTGATTTTTGTATGAATGAATGTAGTATCAGAGCTCTGAGATGGTGATCCATTTCAGAGCTTTTTATGTAGGAAATAATCAGACATTTATTTATCGATCATATGTAACAGATCAATTCCACCCTGCAGATATTTCTGCAGGCTTTTTTTGTATTTGGCACATCGTTTTCGAAATAAATATACCACTCACTTGTCTGTGAATCCGATTGCACAGGTCTAAAAGCCTCGGCGTACCAGACAAAGAACAGGAATAAGAAAGAAGGAATAAAAATGACGGATCAGGAATATATGCTTCGGGCGATTCAGCTGGCCCAAAAAGGAGAAGGCTGGACGAATCCCAATCCGATGGTAGGGGCAGTGATCGTAAAAGACGGAAGGATCATTGGGGAAGGCTATCATAAAAAGTATGGAGAACTTCATGCGGAACGTAATGCAATTGCTTCCCTCACAGAATCAGCAGAAGGTGCGGTGATTTATGTTACGCTGGAGCCTTGCTGTCATCATGGAAAAACACCTCCATGTACGGAAGCGATCATTGAACAGAAGATCAGAAAAGTGGTGATCGGTTCCCGGGATCCGAATCCGAAAGTGGCAGGAAAAGGTGTACAGATGTTAAGGGAAGCCGGTGTAACAGTAGTTGAAGATTTTATGAGAGAAGAATGTGATCAGCTGAATCCGGTGTTTTTCCATTATATTACTACGAAGACTCCTTATGTGGTGATGAAGTATGCCATGACACTGGATGGGAAGATCGCAACGAAGACAGGAGCATCAAAATGGATCACCGGAGAAGCGGCAAGAAAAGAAGTACAGCATATGCGGCATCAGTACATGGGGATCATGGCAGGTATTGGAACTGTGCTTGCAGATGATCCGATGTTAAACGTCCGGGTAGAAGGCTGGAAAAGTCCTGTCAGGATTGTGTGCGACAGTAAGCTCAGGATCCCGCCGGACAGTCAGATCGTAAAAAGTGCGGAAAAGTACCGGACGATCGTGGCTTATGCAGATCAGAAAAATACAGAAGAAAAAATAAAAATATTACATACTATGGGAGTTGAGACCATTTACTGTCCGGATGAAAAGGATCAGATAGACCTTAAAAAGCTGATGACAGATCTTGGAAACAGGGGTATTGACAGCATCCTCCTGGAGGGAGGCGGTACGTTAAATGACAGTGCCCTGCGAGCCGGAATTGTAAAGGAAGTACAGGCTTTTGTGGCACCAAAGCTGTTTGGTGGTGTGGCCGGGAAGACACCGGTAGAAGGTATCGGAGTTGAATTCCCGTCTGAAGCAGTAGAACTGAAATATATAGATATCTGCCAGATCGGTGAGGACATCCGGATAAGATGTCAGGTGTGTGAGAAAAAACAGGAGGAATCATGTTTACAGGAATCGTAGAAGAGAAAGGAAAAGTCCGTTATATACAGCTGACAGGAGAATCAGGGATCCTGGCAGTGAAAGCCCGGAAAGTCCTGGAAGGGACAAGAATCGGTGACAGTATTGCTGTGAATGGTGTGTGTCTGACAGTTACGTCGATCCAACCGGACGGATTTACTGCCGATGTGATGGCAGAGACGATCAGAAGAAGCAGTCTTGGCAGTTGCAAAGCCGGAAGCCAGGTAAACCTGGAACGTGCAATGGCTGCAGATGGCAGGTTCGGGGGACACATAGTAAGCGGCCATATTGATGGGACTGGAGTGATACGTTCCATGCTCCGGGAAGAAAATGCCATCTGGGTATCAATTGAGACATCGCCACAGATTTTGCATCTGATCGTGGAAAAAGGATCCGTTTGCATTGATGGGATCAGCCTGACAGTTGCAAGGGTTGATGAAGCTGGTTTTCAGGTGTCGGTCATTCCACATACAGGAGAAGAAACCACCCTTTTGGAAAAGGTGCCGGGGGATCTGGTTAATCTGGAAAATGATGTGATCGGAAAATATGTAGAAAAACTGCTTGGCATCAGAAAAAATGAAGAAGAGAAAAAAGAATCCGGAATTACGATGAAGTTTCTTGAAGAATTCGGGTTTTAGAACAGGAGGATATACACTATGTCACAAAATTATCAGTACAACACAATTGAAGAGGCACTTAGGGATCTTAAGGAAGGAAAAATAGTTCTGGTCACAGATGATCCGGACAGAGAAAATGAGGGAGATCTGATATGTGCGGCAGAGTTTGCAACCCGGGAAAATATTAATTTCATGGCGACTTATGCAAAGGGTCTTATCTGTACACCGATGAGTGCAGAAATTGCGGCGAGATTGAATTTTCCGCCGATGGTTGCTGAGAACACGGACAATCACAGTACAGCATTTACCGTGGCAGTGGATCACGCAGATACAACCACCGGTATCTCTGCGGCAGAACGCTCCTATACCATTATGAAGTGTGTGGATGATCAGTCAAAACCGGAGGATTTCAGAAGACCGGGACATGTATTTCCGCTTATTTCCAGAAAAGGCGGGGTTCTGGTACGAAATGGCCATACGGAGGCAACAACAGATCTTATGAGACTTGCCGGACTGAAAGAATGCGGCGTGTGCTGTGAAGTTATGAAAGAAGATGGCACTATGATGCGTACATCACAGCTATGGGAAATGGCAAAAGAGCATAACCTTACATTTATTACGATTCGTGATCTGCAGGATTATATAAGAATACATGAAAAGCATGTAAAGGAGGAAGCAGCTGCAAACCTCCCAACGCAGTACGGTGATTTTAAAATGTATGGCTATATCAATGACATTACAGGAGAGCATCATCTGGCACTGGTAAAAGGTGATCTAGGAGATGGTGAGGATGTGCTTTGCCGTGTACATTCGGAGTGCCTGACAGGAGATGCATTCGGATCGCTCAGATGTGACTGCGGCCTGCAGCTGCAGACAGCGATGCGCCAGGTAGAGGCGGAAGGCAGAGGGATCATTCTGTATATGAGACAGGAAGGCAGAGGGATCGGACTGATCAATAAGATCAAAGCCTATGCGCTTCAGGAACAGGGATATGATACCGTGGAGGCTAATGTGAAGTTAGGGTTTGCACCGGATCTCAGAGAGTACTGGGTTGGGGCACAGATACTGTCAGACCTTGGTGTGAAATCATTAAGATTACTGACCAATAACCCGGATAAAGTCTATGGGCTTGGTGAATTCGGGCTGAAGATCAATGAGAGAGTACCTCTGGAGATTCCGGTACAAAAATATGACCGGAAGTATATGAAGACGAAGCAGGAAAAGATGGGTCATATTTTTAAGGAAATAAATTTATAAAAAACAGCAAATAGCAGGAGGAAGAAAAAATGAGACAGATCAATTTAGTAGAAGGAAAAGTAGTAGCACCGGAGGGAATGAAGGTTGGTATCGTGGCAGCGAGATTCAATGAGATCATTGTGAATAAATTATTGGGAGGGGCAGTCGACGGACTGGTAAGACATGGAGTAGAAGAAGAGAATATTACTGCAGCATGGGTGCCGGGAGCATTTGAGATTCCGCTTACAGCACAGAAAATGGCACAGTCAGGAAAATATGATGCAGTTATCTGCGTGGGAGCTGTCATCCGTGGAGATACTTCACATTATGATCTGGTGTGCAATGAATCTGCCAAGGGGATCGCACAGGTTGAACTTGCAACAGGGATCCCGGTCTTATTCGGAGTGATCACGACTGAGAATATCGAGCAGGCTATTGCGCGTGCAGGAAGCAAAGCGGGAAATAAAGGCTATGACTGTGCGTTATCTGCGATCGAGATGGTCAATCTGATGAAGCAGCTCTAATAGATAGGGAAATAAATGATGACAAAAACGATCATATTCGATTATGATGGAACGATCCATCATACCCTTGGAATCTATGAACCGGCATTTCGTGAAACCTATCAGTGGCTGACAGAACAGAAGGCCGCAGAAGAACGGGAGATAGGCTCGGCGGAAATTGCCGGCTGGCTGGGATTTAACAGTAAGGAGATGTGGAATACATTTTTGCCGGAGCTGGATCAGAGCTATAAAGAGCAGGCGAGCAGGATGGTAGGAGAACTGATGGTCAGACAGATCAGGAAGCATAAGGCAGTGTGGTATCCGGGAGCAGAGGAGATGCTTACAGCCTTGAAGAACCGGGGATATCATCTTGTGATCTTAAGTAACTGTAAAGCTTCCTATCGTGAGGCGCACTGGAAGGAATTTGGGATGGAACGATGGTTCGATCATTTTTATGACTGCGAATCGTATGGATTCCGTCCAAAGACAGAAATTGTGCAGGAAATCATCCGGGAATATACAGGCCCTTATCTGGTGGTCGGAGACAGGAGGCAGGATCTGGAATGTGCCAGAGCCTGCAAAAGCCCATTTATAGGATGCCTGTATGGATATGGTGAGAGCGGGGAGCTGAACGGAGCAGATCGTCTTGCAGAACATATAGAGGATATACCACAGTTGGTGATATGAGGATGAGTTCAGCTTTATCCGAAAGTAGAAGCTGTACACTGACAGAAGGCATAGGACTGACGGGAACGGCATAAATATTATAAAAATCCGAAGGATCCTGAAATATGATTTCCCTCAGTCTATGTATGATCGTAAAAAATGAAGAAGCAGTTCTTGATAGGATCTTGAAGCCGGTTTCTCAGGTGATGGATGCGATCCTGATCGCAGATACCGGTTCTTCAGACAGAACAAAAGAGATCGCGGAGCAGTATACGTCGCAGGTGTTTGATTTTCCTTGGTGTGATGATTTTTCTGCTCCGCGTAATTTTCTTCTGGAAAAAGTCCGCACCGATTACTGGATGTGGCTGGATGCGGATGATGTCCTGGATGAAGAAAATCTGGAAAAACTGAAGAGTCTTAAAGAAACTCTGGATCCCGGAACAGATGTTGTAATGATGGAATATGCGGCAGGGTTTGACCAGAGCGGGAGAACAACATTTTCATATTTTCGGGAGCGGATAATGAAAACATCCAGAAATTTCAGATGGAATGGGGCAGTTCATGAAACTGTGATTCCGGAGGGAAATATCATTTATTCAGATGTGGTGATCCGGCACCGGAAATGTGGAAAAGGTGATCCGGACCGTAATCTTCGCATTTATGAAAAAATGCTGGCAGGAGGAGAAACGCTGGAACCCAGACATCAGCTTTATTATGGGAGAGAACTGTATTATCATCAGCGTTATCCGGAGACAGAGGCTGTGTTGGTGGAGTTCCTGAAAAATCCATCCGGATGGCTGGAAAATAAGATCGATGCCTGTTTTGTACTTGGACAGTGCTACCGGAAAATGGGAGAAAAAAAGTACGCACTGGAAGCTTTTCTGTACAGTCTGACTATGGATGTGCCGAGGGCGGAAATCTGTTGTGAGGTCGGAAAGATTTTTCTGGAAAGAGAGCTTCCCAGACAGGCTGGCTATTGGTATGGGCAGGCGCTTACTGTGCCGTCAGATAAGAAAAAATGTGGATTTTTTATGGCTGAGTGTCATGGATTTGTGCCATATATGCAGCTTTGCGTTTGTTATGATAAGATGGGATGTCCGGAGCAGGCATTCTTTTTTCATAAGAAAGCGAAGGGACTGAAGCCGGAAGATCCGGGAGTATTGTATGACCAGAAATATTTCTGGGAAAAATATGGTCTGGTATAAAAGAAAAGATATCTTTATTATATTTTTCCTGGCAGGGTACAAGCTTGCGGGGATCCTATGCACAGGTAAAAGCTGTTGTCATATACTGTAGGGAAAGTTATTTTCCTATGAGGTGATCGAAGAATGCTGTTCAGGCATCGAAAACGTAAGGAAATGGAAATGCAGCAGGACAGTCATGAGGATTTGTCCTGTATGTCCTGTTATGGAAATCATAGTTCCTGTGGATGTGACAGATGTGGAACAAGAGGCTGCCCAGGCCCTGTGGGACCTACAGGACCAACCGGTCCCAGAGGCTGTCCGGGAGTTCCGGGTCCTATGGGTCCTCAGGGACCGCAGGGGGAACCGGGAATACAGGGATATACGGGAGCCACGGGCCCGGCTGGAGCAACGGGTCCAGCGGGAGTCATCGGTCCGACGGGAGCAACAGGAGCCACCGGTCCTGCAGGAGTAACAGGTCCGACGGGAGCAACGGGAGCGACAGGAGCAACAGGAGCCACGGGTCCAGCGGGAACGACGGGGGTAACAGGTCCGGCTGGTGCGATCGGAGCCACGGGTCCAGCAGGTCCAACAGGAGCAACAGGAGCCACCGGCCCTGCCGGAACAGTAACCCCGGCAGCTGCTGTTGGAAATGCAACAACGGTAGATGATATTGTGGAGGATTTTAATGCACTTCTTGCAAACCTTCGTGATGCAGGACTC
The DNA here is from genome assembly GCF_024460535.1 of Blautia sp. MSK.18.38. Classification (NCBI taxonomy): domain Bacteria; kingdom Bacillati; phylum Bacillota; class Clostridia; order Lachnospirales; family Lachnospiraceae; genus Blautia; species Blautia sp. MSK.18.38. Next base: position 95,122 of record NZ_JANFYP010000010.1, read on the forward strand.
CTGGAAAGATAGTGAAATGATAAACACACGTTACTGTGCGGCTGCGTATTTTATGCAGCCGCTGCATATTCTCCATAAAAATATTTCATTGTAGCTTTCCGATGAAAGGTGCTATAATATTCTTATGTAAGTATGAACATGGGGGATGAAATCGTGAAAAAAAACAAGTATGAGATCGATATGTGTAATGGATCGATCATGGACAAGCTGATTTCGTTTTCACTGCCGCTGATGCTGTCCGGTATCCTGCAGCTGATGTTCAATGCAGTGGATATCGTGGTAGTGGGACGTTTCAGCGGAAGTGAGGCGCTGGCGGCAGTAGGCTCCACTACCGCACTGATCAATGTGTTTACCAACCTTTTTATCGGGATTTCTCTTGGTGCCAATGTGCTGGCAGCCAGATTTTATGCTGCCGGTAAGGATGAAGAAATGTCAGAAACAGTACATACATCGATCCTGCTGGCTCTGATCAGCGGGATCATCATGGCAGTTCTGGGAGTGATCTTTGCCAGAATCTGCCTGGAACTGATGGATACACCGGACGATGTGATCGATCTTTCTACTCTTTATATGCGTATTTATTTCCTGGGAATGCCGTTTTTTATGCTGTATAACTATGGTGCGGCGATCCTGCGTGCTGTGGGAGATACCAAGCGGCCGCTGGTCTTTCTGATCATTTCCGGCTGTGCCAATGCGCTTTTGAATCTGTTTTTCGTGATCGTGTGTCATTTAAGCGTGGCCGGTGTGGGAATCGGAACGGTGATCTCTCAGCTGATCTCCTGCATTCTTGTCCTTCGGTGTCTGTATCAGACAGAGGGAAGCTATCAGCTGCGTTTTTCAAAACTGTCCATAAAGGGAGAGTACCTGAAGCAGATCTTCCAGGTGGGACTGCCTGCCGGGATCCAGAGTACAGTGATCAATTTTTCCAATGTACTTCTTCAGTCTTCTGTAAACTCCTTTGGTTCCATTGCTATGGCAGGATATACAGCAGCCAATAATATTTTTGGATTTCTGTATGTGTCCGTGAATTCGGTTACCCAGGCCTGCATGAGCTTTACCAGTCAGAATTATGGTGTGCGAAAACCGAAACGTATGGACCGGGTGCTTGTTGACTGTATGATCCTGTCCTTTGTCGTATCCTTTGCCATGGGCTGTGGTGCATACTTTTTCGGTCCGCAGCTTCTGAAGATCTATACGGAAGACCCTAAGGTTATCCAATGCGGAATGGAGATTCTTGTCTATACCACAGTTACCTATTTCCTTTGCGGACAGATGGATCTGTTTCCGGGAGCACTGCGCGGAATGGGACGCTCTGGTGTGCCGATGATCCTGTCTATTATCGGAACGGTCGGCCTTCGAATTGTGTGGATTTTCGGAATTTTCCCGGCTCACAGATCACTGAAAGTACTGTTTATTTCTTATCCGGCATCCTGGATCCTTACGATCATCATGCAGGTGACCTGTTTCTGGTTTGTAAGGCGGAAAGTTCACAGGCAGCTTCTGGGAGAGACTGCAGAATAAAAACGAATACACAGAATATCAGAAAAAGCGGATAGAATTCCGCTTTTCTGTGTTTACGGGGAAAATAAAACAGGTCAACTCATGTCCATTTTGCAAACAGGAGACATTGGAGCTGGAAAATAAAGAATATGGAGGAAACATGGAATTATTAAAACCTGATTATTACGACGAATTTACCTGTATTGCAGACAAATGCACCATCAGCTGCTGCAGGGAATGGAAGATCAACATAGATGATGAAACCTACAGAAACTGGAAAACCATCCAGCCGCCGTCAGAGGTGCCCGGACACAGAAGCTGCCTGCAGGCCTATACCATGAAAAAGGACGGCAGCCGGATCATGAAGATGACGGAAGAGCACGACTGTCCTTTTCTTGCAAAGAACAGACTGTGCTATCTGGTAAGTGCTTATGGGGATTCGATGCTTTCAGAGACCTGCCAGATTTTTCCAAGGGAGATCCATGAATTTCAGGATCATAAGGAAGCGACCATGATGCCCTGTTGCCCGGCTGTCCTGGACATCTGGAAGGAGAAGAAAAGAATCGCTTTTCCGGAAACTCCAAAAGAAAAGGAACAGCCGCTTTTTCTTGTGCGCCGGAAGGTTATGGATCTTATAATGGATCCTGAAAAAACACCGGAGGAAATCCTTCTTGAAAGTTTTTATGTTCTGAAGGAACTTCACTGGAACATGCCGCTTACCACAGAGCTTGTGGAAGATTATTTTTCAGAGAAAACGATTCGCCAACTGGAACATGCTATTAATGAAATAGAGCTGCCTGTTCTGGATACCATGGACGAATGCAATGAACTTTTGCAGGACCTGGCTGTAAATTACCGGAAAGAGGGACTTTACCGGAAATATCTGGAGCCGGTGATGGAACTTGCGGAGGAATTGTCCGAAGAATATGAGGAAGAGGAACTGGTGGAAGCCCGGGAGGATTTTTATCGGAAATTTCGTGTATATGAAGACCTTCTCCGGAGCTTTCTTGCCAACGAAGTATATTCAGATCTTCTGACACCGGAGGGAGATTTGGAAGATGCCCTGGTCCATATGCAGTGGATCGGTATGGAATATGCCACCATCCGCCAGGCTGTTTTTCTTCGGTGGCAGAAAGATGGACGGGGATCTCTTCCCTACGAAACACTCCGGGATTATATGGTAGTGATCTCCAGAATGACCGGATATGAGGAAGACGATATCCGGGAATATCTTGAGAACAGTTTTGAAGAACTTCTGTGGGAGTGGGGATATTTTGCGCTGATCACAGGAAAATGACTTTATAACTTGAAGTTATATTAAGTATTAAAAATATACATTTTAATTATATGACGTTTTGTGTTAGAATATAGGACGAAAAGGGTAACAGAGGAATGTTAACCCGGAAATGGATAACAATCAGAAAGGAACTTGTTTTATGGATAAGGGAACAATTTTTAAATTTCATAATGACCTCGATACCGATCAGATCATTGCATCCCAGTACCTGCTTCTGCCGAATCTGGATGAGATGAAGAGTCACACATTTGAGTCACTGGATCCGGATTTTTCCAAGAAGGTGAAACCGGGAGATTTTGTAGTGGGAGGAGAGAACTTCGGATGCGGATCTTCCAGAGAACAGGCACCGGGCGTTCTTAAGGCACTTGGAGTAAAGGCAGTTATTGCGAAATCTTTTGCTCGTATTTTTTTCCGTAATGCCATTAATATCGGACTTCCGGCAATTGTCTGTAAGGATCTCCCGGATGCTGTGAAGACAGGAGATACCCTGGAGCTTCATATGTCCGAGGGAACTGCTGTTGCCAATGGTAAGACTTATTCCTGCACAAAACTGCCGGAATACATGCAGAATATACTGAATCAGGGCGGCCTTATCGCTTCTCTGAACCGTGAGGAGGAATAAGAGATGGGAATGACGATCGCAGAAAAAATCATCGCGGCAGCGGCTGGAGTGGACAGTGTAAAACCCGGAGATATCTATACGGTTTCACTGGATCATCTGATGAGCAATGACGGAACCACACATCTGACTGTTGATATGTACAACAATAAATTAAAAAATCCTCATATTGCAGATACAAAGAAGCTGGTATTAATCGTAGACCATAACGTACCGTCTGACAGCCCGAAAACAGCGGCATCCCAGAAAAAGATGAGAGATTTTGCAAGAGAAAATAATATTGATTTCTGGGAAGGAAAGGGTGTCTGCCACCAGATCATGATCGAGAATTATGTCCGTCCGGGACAGCTGATCTTCGGTGCTGACAGCCATACCTGTTCCTACGGAGCACTTGGTGCTTTCGGTACCGGTGTAGGATGCACAGATTTCCTTTACGGAATGGTGACCGGAACATCCTGGGTCATGGTTCCGGAAACCGTAAAATTTAACCTGACAGGGAAGCTTCCTGAGGGTGTTTACGCAAGAGATCTGATCCTTACCATTATCGGTGAGATCGGGGCAAACGGCTGCAACTATCAGGCAATGGAGTTTACCGGTGAGGGCGCCAGAACCTTAAGCATCAGCGACCGTATGGCACTTTGCAACATGGCTGTTGAGGCTGGTGCGAAGACAGGAATCTTTGAGGCTGATGATAAAGCTCTGGAATATCTGAAAGAGCATGGACGTGAGCCAAAAGCGGTATATCATAGCGATCCGGATGCTGTTTACGCAAGAGAGTATACCTTTGATCTTTCAAAAGTCCGTCCGGTTGTAGCGAAGCCAGACTTTGTTGACAATGTGGTTCCGGCTGAGGAAACCTGCGGCATCAAGATCAACGAAGCGTTCCTTGGCTCCTGCAATAACGGCCGTATTGAAGACCTCCGTGTAGGCGCAGAGGTGATCAAAGGCAAAAAAGTTGCAGAGGGAGTTCGTTTCCTGGTTGTTCCTGCAAGCCAGACCATTTATCGTCAGGCATTAAAGGAGGGGCTTATCGATATCTTCATGGAAGCAGGGGCTATTGTTATGAACCCGAACTGCAGTGTATGCTGGGGAAGCTGCCAGGGTGTTATCGGCGAGAATGAGGTTCTGATCAGCACAGGAACCCGTAATTTCAAGGGACGTGCAGGGCATCCGAGCTCCAAGGTTTACCTGGGATCTGCGGCAACAGTTACTGCATCTGCCGTTGCAGGTGAGATCGCAACTGCTGACAGAGTATAAGAGTTTCAGAAAAGATTTAAATAATATATTCAGAAATTATCAGAGGATGATCCGTTTCGGCGTGGGTTCTTATAACAGAGCAGACAGAAAACATTTGCCTGATGATACGGAACGGAATAAACAGGAGATATACATATGGAAGCATTTACAGGAAAAGTGTGGGTACTTGGTGATGATATTGATACGGATATCATTATCCCGACGGAGTACCTTGCACTGAAAACCATTGACGATATGAAACAGTACGGATTCAGCCCCCTTCGTCCGGAGCTGGCCGGACAGATCCAAAAGGGCGACATTATTGTAGCAGGAAAGAACTTCGGATGCGGATCCTCCAGAGAGCAGGCACCGGAGATCATCAAGGCACTGGGTGTGCAGTGTGTCATTGCGAAATCTTTTGCCCGGATCTTTTTCCGCAACTCCATTAACAACGGCCTTCTTCTTATTGAGCAGCCGGATCTTCATGACAATGTAAAAGAGGGAGATCAGGTTACGGTAGTAATGAATGAGCATGTAGAGCACAATGGAAAACAGTACCCGATCGCTTCTCTTCCGGAGAATCTGATGGATATCATCCAGGCTGGCGGACTGGTAAAAGCCATGCGTAAGCTGAACGGCCTGGACTAAAAAACGGAGAGGAGAGAAATAATGGGCGAGACGATCATTGAAAAAATTATCAGACATAATACAGGCAAGGCAGTAAAACCTGGTGATATCGTGACGGTCAATGTGGACAGAGTGATGATCCATGATATCTTTATTCCGTTTGTAGCGGAAAAATTTGAGGAGATGGGCTTTCAGAAGCTGTGGGATCCGGACAAGGTTGTTCTGATCTATGACCATCTTGTACCGGCAAGTCAGCAGGATGATACCAGACATTTCCATGTGGGAGATGCTTTTGCAGCTAAATATGGCATGAAAAACGTACACAGAAGTGACGGTATCTGTCATCAGCTTATGACTGAGGCAGGTTATGTTAAACCCGGTAATATTGTATTTGGTACAGACAGCCATACCACGACTTATGGATGTGTCGGTGCGTTTTCTTCCGGCATCGGTTACACAGAGATGGCCAGCATCCTGGGAACAGGAACCATGTGGATCAAGGTTCCGGAAACCATAAAGGTTGTGATCGACGGAGAACTTCCGGAGAATGTCATGTCCAAGGATATTATCCTCCGCCTGATCGGTGACCTTCGTGCAGATGGAGCTACTTACCGTGCTTTGGAATTTTCCGGAAGCACCATTGAAAATATGTCTGTGGCAAGCCGTATGACTATGGCGAATATGGCAATTGAGGCCGGTGCGAAATGTGCACTTTTCACACCGGATGAGAAGACAGCTGCTTACTGCAACGTAGAGCTTGATGATTATCAGAAGAGTCTTGTGGGAGATGAGGATGCTGTCTACATGAAGACCATAACTTATAAAGCAGAGGATTTTGTGCCGGTAATGGCATGTCCGTCTCAGGTGGACAAGATCCGTGATGTCAGTGAGCTTCAGGGTGAGACCATCGACCAGGTATTCATCGGTTCCTGTACCAACGGACGTCTGGAGGATCTTATGGCGGCAGCAGAGGTGCTGAAGGGCAAAAAGGTTGCAGACTTTGTAAAGCTGATCGTGACTCCTGCCAGCCGCAAAATTTACCGCCAAGCTATTGAGCTTGGCATTCTGGATACTCTTGCGGAAGCAGGGGCTATCATTACGCATCCGGGCTGCGGACTTTGCTGCGGAAGAACCGGCGGAATCCTGACAGACGGTGAGAAGGTTGTGGCAACCAACAATCGTAATTTTCTGGGACGTATGGGAACTTCCAAGGTTCAGATCTATCTGGCATCTCCGAAAACAGCAGCAGCCTGTGCCGTTGCAGGCAAGATCGTAATGCCGGAATAAGAAGCAGAAGATTCTGAGAGAAATACTGCTGCCAGAAACAGATAAAGAAACGTATGAGAAAGACAGATTTTCGCAGAGGCGTCAGTCTGTCTTTTTTACCGGATCAGAAGGATCCGGGATAAGTCATTTTTACAGAAAATGGGATTTATTGTATTATAATAACGGCCAGTGTGACAACATAACATATATTACATAAGACTCGAGGGATAAGGGTATGGAGAAAAGATCAACCATCAGTAAAAAGACACTGAAGATCATACTTGGGATCTGCATTGGCGTAACGATCCTGGCAGTGGCAGGGTTATTTGTCTATACATACTTGGCAGATCATAATACGCTGGGACGGAAGATTTCCATATGGGGAGTGAATGTTTCCGGACTGGATGCAAAGCAGGCAGAAGAAAAGATCACTGCGGAATTTGCAGATCGTCCGGTATCCTTTCAGGAAAATGATCAGGAAGTTTACAGTACAACTTTGAAAGAGCTGGGCTACAGTCTCAATGAAGAAGCCCTTCTGAGTAAGCTTACAGAAATTCAGAAACAGCGGGAAGAGAGCCGGAAGCTTTTTCCAAAGGAAGAAAATATAGAACCGGAATGTCAGATCGAGGAAGATGAGGAGCAGGAAAAGCAGGCTCTCGATCTTTCAAATTTCGGTACGGAAGAAAGAAAAGCTTCTGTTGATGCAGCCATTCAGTACGATAAGGAGAAAAAAGAATTCACCCTTGTGAAACAGGTACAGGGGACGGAGATCGATCCGGATAAGCTGGAGACTACCGTGGACACAAATCTGAACGCAGCATTTGATACGGCTCTGCTTGGGGATACCATCACAGTACCGATCAACAAGCATGTGTATGTAAGCCCGACGGTCACTGTAACAGAGGATATGAAAAATAAGATTACAGACCTGAACAGCCAGCTGAAGAAATACCGCAGCAGTACAGTAACTTATACATTCGGAAGTGAAACGGCTGTTCTGGATTCCGATACGATCACATCCTGGCTGAAGGCTGAGGGGGAGACGCTGACTTTAGATGAAGAAGCCATTAAAGCCTACATCAGTGAGCTTGCCAACAAATACAATACCATTTATGTTCCCCGCACCTTTCATACATCTGCGGGAACGGATGTGACCATTGAGGGAAATGAGTACGGATACCGGATCGATCAGGACGGAGAATATGCGCAGCTTTTGGAAGACCTGAAAAGTGGTACTGCTGTAACAAGAGAGCCTGTTTACAGCAAAAAAGGATACCAGAGAAACGGAACAGACGATCTGGCAGGCAGTTACATAGAGGTCAGTCTGGATGCACAGCATTTGTGGCTGTACAAGGACGGATGCCTTGTGACGGAAACAGATATTGTCAGCGGTAAGCCGGTGAAGGGGCGTGAAACATATCGTGGTGCATGGCCGATCGCCTACAAGGCGAGTCCCTTTAACCTTACCAGCAATGAATATGGTTACGATGTAAAGGTTAATTACTGGATGCCTTTTGTCTACGGACAGGGACTTCATGATGCGTCCTGGCAGTCATCCTTTGGCGGGAACCGTTATAAAACCAACGGAAGCCACGGCTGCATCAATCTGCCTAAGGATCAGGCAGCACTGATCTATAACACCATTGATGCAGGTTATCCGATCATTATTTACTGATAGGAGCAAAAAAGCTTCGGAGAGATCCGGAGCTTTTTTTATGCCCGAAAATGAAAATTATCATGGAAGCAGGATCGTAAATGATAAGGCTTTTCAAAAGTACGTTAAAAAAAACACAAAAAAATATCGAAAAAGCCTTGTCGAAACAGAAATAACGTGATATGATGATTTCGGAAATCGAGCTAATACACTTCTTAATTGCGGAGGAAGAGTGTTTTTCTCTTTTATTTGGGTGCAAATTGATAAAAAACTCAAATAAGTGTTAGTTGAGATTTCATTTTTTTATTCATGTATCGTTAAAAAAAAGACAATATATGAACAAGAATATCTACTATAAACGTCAGATTTTAGACTAAGAAAGGATAATGAAAGGTATGAAGTACAGTTATTATCCGGGTTGCACCCTGAGAACAAAGGCCAAAGATCTGGATGAGTATGCCAGAGCCAGTGCCGCAGCCCTTGGGTTTGAGCTTGAGGAGATCGAGGACTGGCAGTGTTGTGGTGGTGTTTATCCGCTTGGCACAGACGAGATCGCCACAAAGCTTTCTTCCGTCCGTGCGTTAAACCAGGCAAAAGAAAAAGGCCAGGATCTGGTGACGATCTGTTCAGCCTGTCATCATGTGATCAAGCGTGTCAATGATGATATGAAAAATGTGGAAGATATCCGGACCAGAGCCAACAATTATATGCAGTTGGAAGCTCCCTATGAAGGAGAGACAACCGTTCTCCATTATCTGGAGGTTCTCCGGGACAGAGTCGGTTTTGATAAACTGAAAGAAAAAGTAGTAAATCCTTTTACCGGAAAGAAGATCGGAGCCTATTACGGATGTCTGCTTCTGAGACCTGGAAAGATCATGGCATTTGATGATCCGGAAAATCCAAGGATCATGGAGGATTTTATCCGTGCCCTTGGCGCTGAGCCTGTGATCTATCCTTACAGAAATGAATGCTGTGGAGGATATATATCCCTGAAAGAAAAAGAAATGTCACAGAATATGTGTGAAAAGATTGAAGAAAGCGCAGCAGGCTTTGGCGCAGATATGCTGATCACTGCCTGTCCGCTCTGCAAATACAATCTGAATAAAAATTCCGGAAATAAAATGCCGGTTTACTATTTTACAGAGCTTCTGGCAGAAGCCCTTGGCGTCAAAGAGGAGGTGGCAAAATGAGAGATAACCATTCTGCTGCGGAAAAAATAAAGGAGATCAGCGGGACCAATCCTCTGAAATGTATGAAGTGTGGCAAATGCTCTGCTACCTGCCCATCCTTTGACGAGATGGATATCAAGCCTCATCAGTTTGTGTCCTACGTGATCAATGAAAATATCGAAGCACTTGTAAATTCAGCATCCCTGTGGAAATGTCTTTCCTGTTTTGCCTGTGTGGAGCGCTGTCCGCGAGACGTAAAACCCGGAAAGATCATTGACGGGGCAAGACAGCTGGTTGTTCGGGAAAAAGGCGGAGACTATCTTTCACCAAATGAAATTCCGGAGCTTCTTGATCCGGAGCTTCCTCAGCAGCTGCTTGTAAGTGCGTTCAGAAGATACAGGAGGTGAGAAAGTGCAGAGAATCGGTGTATTTGTCTGTCATTGCGGAAGTAATATTGCCGCTACGGTAGACGTGAAAAAGGTTGTGGAGATCATTGCAAAAGAGCCAGGAGTTGTCCATGCAGAAGATTATCAGTATATGTGTTCCGAAGCAGGACAGTCCAGGATCCAGGAAGCCATCCGTGAAAAAAATCTCACAGGAGTGGTTGTCTGTTCCTGTTCTCCGCGTATGCATGAGGCAACTTTCCGTAAAGCAGCGGAAAAGGCCGGCCTGAATCCATATATGGTGGAGATCGCAAATATCCGTGAGCACTGTTCCTGGATCCACAAGGATATGCAGGAGGCTACGGAGAAGGCCGTGATCCTTGCAAGAGCAGCAGTAGCAAAAGTCAATTTAAATGCTCCTCTTCAGCCGGGAGAAAGCCGGGTTACAAAGAGAGCCCTGATCATCGGAGGCGGTATCGCCGGAATCCAGACGGCTCTTGATATTGCCGATGCAGGCTATGAAGTTGATATTGTGGAAAAAACACCAAGTATCGGCGGAAGAATGTCACAGCTTGACAAAACCTTCCCTACTCTGGATTGCTCCGCATGTATCCTTACTCCAAAAATGGTGGAGGCTGCAGCTCACGAAAAGATCAATATCTATACATACAGTGAAGTAGAAAAAGTTGCAGGTTTTGTAGGAGATTTTACTGTTGATATCCGCAAAAAAGCGCGAAGTGTCAACATGGACAAATGTACAGGCTGTGGAGTCTGCCAGGAAAAATGTCCTTCCAAAAAGATTCCAAATGAGTTCAACAGAGGGCTGAACAACCGGTCAGCTATTTATACTCCGTTTGCACAGGCGATTCCAAATGTTCCTGTGATCGACAGAGAGCATTGCCTGAAATTTAAGACAGGCAAATGTGGTGTCTGCTCCAAAGTATGTCAGGCAGGAGCCATTGATTACGATCAGCAGGATGAGATCGTAACACAGAAATACGGAGCGATCGTGGTGGCAACCGGATTTGATACCATCAAGCTTGACAAATACGATGAATACGCATACAGCCAGAGCAAGGATGTGATCACATCTCTGGAGCTGGAGCGTATCATGAATGCTGCAGGACCTACAAAAGGACATCTTGAGCGCCTTTCCGATGGAAAAGCACCGAAGGAGATCGTATTTATCCAGTGTGTTGGAAGCCGTTGCTCCGATGACCGTGGAAAGCCATACTGTTCCAAGATCTGCTGTATGTACACAGCTAAGCATGCCATGCTGATCCGTGATAAATATCCGGATACCAATGTGACGGTATTTTATATTGATGTCCGTACACCTGGTAAAAACTTCGATGAGTTTTACAGAAGAGCAGTTGAGCAGTATAACGTAAACTACATCAAAGGTCAGGTAGGAAAAGTAATTCCGCAGCCGGATGGAACACTTCTTGTTCAGGGCTCGGATCTTCTTGATAATAAGCAGATCTTCAAGAAAGCAGATATGGTAGTTCTTGCAACAGCCATTGAGCCAAATCCGGATGTACGTAAGATCGCTACCATGCTTACTGCAAGTATTGACACCAACAATTTCCTTACAGAAGCCCATGCAAAGCTTCGTCCTGTAGAATCACCGACAGCAGGAATTTTCCTTTCCGGTGTATGCCAGGGACCAAAGGATATCCCGGAGACAGTTGCCCAGGCAGGAGCTGCGGCTGTAAAGGCCATAGGACTTCTTGCAAAGGACAAGTTGACAACCAATCCATGTACGGCAAGATCCGACGAGCTTCTCTGTAACGGATGCTCTACCTGTGCAAATGTATGTCCTTACGGAGCGATTTCCTATGAGGAGAAACAGGTCAACGATCACGGTATCCGTGAGACAAGAAGAGTTGCGGTTGTCAATACAGCACTTTGCCAGGGCTGCGGTGCCTGCACAGTAGCCTGCCCGTCAGGAGCCATGGACCTTCAGGGCTTCTCCAACAGACAGATTATCGCGGAGGTGGATGCAATATGTCGATAGAAACAAAGGAAGAATTCAGACCAAAGATCGTGGCATTCTGCTGTAACTGGTGCAGCTACGCCGGAGCAGACCTTGCCGGAAGCAGCCGTTTGAGCTATCCGGCGGATGTAAAGATCATCCGTGTTCCATGTTCCTGCCGTGTCAATCCCATGTTCATCCTCCGTGCCTTTGAAAAAGGAGCCGATGGTGTGATCATGTGCGGATGTCATCCGGGAGACTGCCATTACAGTACCGGAAACTATTATGCAAGAAGACGTATGACACTTCTGTTTTCAATGCTGGATTATATTGGGGTGGAAAACGGAAGAACACGTGTGGAATGGGTATCTGCCGCAGAAGGCGTGAAATTTTCACAGACTATGAATGAGTTTGTTGAGAAGATCCATTCACTTGGTAAAAACGTGAGATTGGAGGATATAAGATGCAGGAGCTGATAAAACGTGCAAAAGAACTGCTTGCAGATGGCACGGTAGTCCGGGTTCTTGGGTGGAAAGCCGGAGATCTTGCCTTTAATCCGGAACCAGCCTATTTTGAAACACCGGAATCTCTGGAGGATTTTGTCTATGATGGATTCTGCGGTGCCAATTTAAGCAAATATATGATCGAAGCTTCCAAGCTGGAAGGAAAAACCATGGTCTGTCTGAAGCCCTGCGATACATATAGCTTTAACCAGCTTTTGAAAGAGCATCGTGTAGACAGAGAAAAAGCCTATATCGTAGGTGTTGGCTGTAAAGGAAAGCTGGATATTGAAAAGATCCGCAAAATGGGGATCAAGGGTATCCGGGGAATTTCCGGAGCAGAGATTACCGGAGATGCAGAGACATTGACTGTGGATACTGTTTACGGAGAAAAAACCTGTGCATACAAAGATGCCATGCTGGAACGCTGCCATGTATGTAAAGGAAAAGAGCATAAAATTTACGATGAACTGATCGGTGAGTCAAAGGAGACAAAGGACGCTGACCGTTTCGCAGAAGTTGAGCGGATCGAGGCAATGAGTCCGGAAGAAAAATTTGCATTCTGGCAGAGCGAGCTGAGTAAATGTATCCGCTGTAATGCCTGCCGTAATGTATGTCCGGCCTGCAGCTGCCGCAAATGCGTTTTTGACAGCAACAAGTTCGACAGCGCCCAGAAGGCAAATGTGGATTCCTTTGAGGAAAAGATGTTCCATGTGATCCGTGCCTTCCATGTAGCCGGAAGATGTACGGACTGTGGCGAGTGCAGCAGAGTCTGCCCGCAGGGAATTCCCCTTCATCTGTTTAACCGTAAGTTTATCAAGGATATTGATGCGTTTTACGGTGAGTATCAGGCAGGCGAGGATGCGGAGTCAAAGGGTCCGCTTACCAGCTTTACCTTTGATGATGTAGAGCCAGGGATCGTGGCAGAAAGGGGATAATGTATGTATAAGATCGCAGTAGAAAATCTGCCGGCATTATTCCGGAAAATTGCCGCAGACCAGGAATTATATTTACCGGTAAAGGTAAGTGAACAGGTGAACTTCAAGGCATGGAGCGAGGATGCAGAAGTTTCCCTTGAAACACTGAAAACCGTGAAATCACCGAAGGATGCTTTCTTTCCGCAGAGTGAAAATCTCTATACCTGTAAAAAAGACGGAAAAAATATCAGCATTGAGCCTCAGGCACTGAAAGACCAGAATTTTGTTGTATTCGGAATGAGAGCCTGTGATGTACAGGGCGTGAAAGTTCTCGACAAGGTGTTCCTTGGGGATCCGGTGGATACTTTTTACCAGGCAAGAAGAGAACATGGAACTATTGTAGCGCTTGCCTGTCATGAACCGGAGGAAAGCTGCTTCTGTAAAGTATTTGGCATTGATGCTGCAGATCCGGAAGCAGATGTTGCAGCCTGGATCATCGAGGGAGAGCTTTTCTGGAAGCCTCTCACAGAAAAGGGAAATGCTCTGACAGAAGCTGTGAAGGAGCTTTTGGCAGATGCTGATGAGACAAAGGTAGAAGAGGAGAAGAAGGCAATCCGTGGTATTATCGAGCTTCTTCCATATACACATCTTTCACTGGAAGGATGGGCGCAGGAAGAATACATGGACCGTTTCAATTCTCCTGTATGGGAGAAACTGTACAAGCCTTGTCTTGCCTGCGGAACCTGTACCTTCGTATGTCCGACCTGTCAGTGCTATGACATTAAGGACTACGACACAGGGCACGGTGTTCACCGTTACCGCTGCTGGGATTCCTGCATGTACTCTGATTTTACCATGATGGCTCACGGAAACAACCGTACCAGCCAGATGCAGAGATTCCGTCAGAGATTTATGCATAAGCTTGTTTATTATCCGTTAAATAATGACGGCATGTTCTCCTGTGTTGGCTGCGGCCGCTGCGTGGAGAAATGTCCGGAATCTTTAAATATCGTAAAAGTCATCAAGGCCTTTGAAAAACAGGGAGGTGAAAAGAATGAGTGAATGTACCTGTCATAAAAATTATACACTGGATACGCTGATCCCCAAGGTTGGCGTGATCACAGATATCCGTCAGGAGACACCGGATGTAAAAACCTTCCGTGTGGAAGCTCCGGAGGGTGGAAAGCTTTTCGAGCATATGCCAGGACAGTGTGCCATGGTCTGTGCACCAGGCGTCAGTGAAGGTATGTTTTCCATTACTTCTTCTCCGACTGTAAAGGATTATCAGGAATTCAGTATCAAAAAATGCGGATCCCTTACCGATCATCTCCATAGCCTTCAGGTTGGAGATGAGATCGCAGTCCGCGGACCATACGGAAATCATTTTCCGGTGGAAGATAAGTTAAAGGGAAAAAATCTCCTGTTCATCGCAGGTGGAATCGGTCTGGCACCTCTTCGTTCCGTGATCAATTATGTGCTGGATAACCGTGAGGATTACGGAACAGTAGATATTCTCTATGGTTCCCGTTCCGCAGATGATCTGGTGCAGCTTAAGGAAATCCAGGAAGTATGGATGAAAACAGAAGGTGTAAATGTATATCTTACCATTGACCGCGAGCAGGAAGGCTGGGACGGTCATGTAGGATTTGTTCCGAATTATCTGAAGGAGATTGGTTTTGATACCAATAAGACCGCTCTGGTCTGCGGCCCGCCGATCATGATCAAATTCGTTCTGGCAGGACTGGAAGAGCTGGGCTTCTCCAGAGATCAGGTATATACCACACTGGAGCTTCGTATGAAATGCGGTGTCGGAAAATGCGGCCGCTGCAACATCGGAGACAAATACGTCTGCAAAGACGGCCCGGTATTCCGATGTGATGAGGTTGATGAATTACCTAATGAGTACTAAGTTATAGATTGCACCTTAAGAAACTTTCAAATATATGCGCTGGTTATAGCCAGTACACAGCCATGTGGAACAGCCATCTCGCTAAGATGCCCATTTTAGGAGCGGTTTTAGCGGCGCTGAAATCCAGTACTTACGAAGACTTAGGAGTGAAGGCTCTCCTGAACTCCTTAGTCACAGTTAGTACTTAGTTCAGCAGAGCGTTGCGACGGGCACGTGTGAGATGGCTGTTCCACATGGCGTACGATTTGGATAAAAGAAAGGACACCAACATGGAAAATAATATGGTAAACGTATATTTTTTCGGTAAAAAATACAGCGTTCCCGGTGATCTGACCATTATGACAGCTATGGAATATGCCGGTTATACATTAAAAAGAGGATGCGGCTGCAGACACGGATTCTGCGGTGCCTGCGCGACCATCTACAGGATCAAGGGACAGAATGAGCTGAAAACCTGTCTCGCCTGTCAGACACAGGTGCAGGAGGGAATGTATGTGGCAAGTATCCCGTTCTTCCCTACAGACAAGAGACTTTATAATATAGAAGATCTTAAGCCGAACCAGCAGGTAATGATGGAGCTTTATCCGGAGATCTACAGCTGCATCGGATGCAATGCCTGCACAAAGGCCTGTACACAGGACTTAAATGTCATGCAGTATATTGCATATGCTCAGAGAGGCGAGCTTGAAAAATGTGCAGAGGAATCCTTTGACTGTGTAAGCTGCGGCTGCTGTTCCGTAAGATGTCCGGCAGGAATTTCCCATCCGATGGTAGGTCTTCTGGCAAGACGTCTCACCGGAAAATATATTGCGCCGAAAAGCGAGCATCTGGAGAAACGTGTGGAAGAGATCCACGAGGGCAAATTTGACGATATGATCGAGAAGATCATGCAGAAGCCGATCACAGAGATGCAGGAACTTTACAACAGCAGAGAAATCGAGAAGTAGGAGGGCGTAAAACATGTATGCACCATATCCAGAAAATATGATGGAATCCATCAAAAAGGTAGAGGCTACAAGAGCGGAGCGTATGGCAACAGAGCCAAGACGTCTGAGTGCAGATGAGAAAGATGCTCTTCTCAAAAAATTCCATCCGGACTATAACCCGGATGCATTTGCAGAGATCAAGGTAGGACCGAACAAGGGACAGAAAGCACCACTGGAACTGACAAAAATGCTCCATTCAGAAAGCCGTCTGCTCAACGAAAAAATCGATCTTACAAAAATCGATTATGATGTAGATGTACTGATCATCGGCGGTGGCGGAGCAGGCTCTTCCTGTGCCATCGAGGCCCACAACGCAGGTGCCAACGTTATGATCGTTACAAAGCTCCGTATCGGTGATGCCAACACCATGATGGCAGAAGGCGGGATCCAGGCAGCAGATAAAGAAAATGATTCCCCGGTACAGCATTATCTGGACTGCTTTGGAGGCGGACATTTTGCCGCAAAACCGGAGCTTGTAAAAAGACTGGTAATGGAAGCACCGGATGCGATCAAATGGCTCAACGACCTTGGTGTTGAGTTTGATAAAGCAGAAGACGGAACCATGGTCACTACACATGGCGGCGGTACCTCCAGAAAGAGAATGCATGCTGCAAAGGATTATTCCGGATCAGAGATCATGCGTACTATCCGTGATGAGGTCTTAAATCTTAAGATCCCGGTAGTGGAATTTACCTCCGCTGTAGAACTTCTGAAGGATGAAAAAGGTCAGACTGCCGGTGCAGTTCTTCTCAACATGGAAACCGGAGACTATTCCGTTGCAAGAGCAAAAACAGTTGTAATTGCAACCGGTGGTGCAGGAAGAATGCATTATCAGGGATTCCCGACCTCCAATCACTACGGAGCAACTGCTGACGGACTCGTGCTTGGATACAGAGCAGGCGCTTCCCTTCTTTACCAGGATTCTATCCAGTATCATCCAACAGGTGCGATCTATCCGTCACAGATCCTTGGTGCCCTGGTAACAGAGAAGGTTCGTTCCGTTGGTGCACAGCTTGTAAATGCAAACGGAGAAGCTTATATCCATCCGCTGGAAACCCGTGACGTAAATGCTTCCGGTGTTATCCGCGAGTGTGAGGAAGGCCGTGGCGTGGAAGTTCCAGGTGGACGAAAAGGTGTATGGCTGGATACTCCGATGATCGAGATCCTGGGCGGTGAGGGAACTATCGAAAAGAGGATCCCTGCCATGTTCCGTATGTACATGAATTACGGCATTGATATGAGAAAAGTCCCGATCGTGATCTACCCGACCCTTCATTATCAGAACGGCGGACTTGAGATCAACGGAGACGGCTTTACAAAAGAAATCCCGAACCTTCTGGTTGCAGGAGAGGCAGCAGGCGGAATCCACGGAAGAAACCGACTGATGGGAAATTCTCTTCTTGACGTAATTGTATTCGGACGAAATGCAGGTAAAAAAGCAGCTGCCAAATGCAAAGAGGTAGAGCTTGGCACCATGAATCTGGATCATATCAGAAAATATGAAGAGGAACTGAAAAATGCAGGAGTTGATACAGGAGACGTATCTCCTATGCTTCTGCCGAAATATGCCCGCCACGAACGTTAACAATATGTTATGATAATAAAAACATATGAGATAAGCGAAAGGAGTCTATTATGAGAGAAATCGAAGTAACCAGACTTACAGAGGTTATCGAAAAACTCTGTATCGAAGCCAATGAACATCTCCCGGAAGATGTGAAGGATGCTATCAAAACCTGCCGTGCCTGCGAGGACGGTGAGATCGCAAAAGGTGTCCTTGATAACATTATCGAGAATTTTGATATCGCAGACAGTGAGAATGTTCCGATCTGTCAGGATACCGGAATGGCATGCGTATTCCTTGAAATTGGTCAGGATGTCCACTTTACAGGCGGAGATTTAGATGATGCCATCAATGAAGGTGTACGCCGCGGATACGATAAAGGTTACCTGAGAAAATCCGTTGTCAAGGATCCGGTACGCCGTGGAAACACAGGTGACAATACACCGGCTATGATCTATACAGAGATCGTTCCTGGAGATCAGGTGAAAGTAACTGTAGGACCCAAAGGCTTCGGAAGCGAGAATATGAGCCAGATCCGTATGTTCAAGCCATCTGCAGGCCTTCAGGGAATCAAGGATTTCATTCTTGAGGCTGTAGAAACTGCAGGTCCGAACCCATGTCCGCCTATGGTAGTTGGTGTTGGTATCGGAGGAACTTTTGACAAATGTGCACTTCTTGCAAAGAAAGCGCTGATGCGTCCTCTGAATACAGAGAACCCGGATCCTTACTATGCAGATCTTGAGAAAGAAATGCTGGAGAAGATCAACAAGCTTGGTATCGGTCCCCAGGGCTTTGGTGGAAAGACCACAGCTATCGGTCTGAACATTGAGACTATGCCTACTCATATCGCAGGTATGCCATGTGCAGTTAACATCAACTGCCATGTGACACGTCATAAAACGGAGGTGCTTTAATATGGAAAGAAGAAAGATCACACTGCCTCTGACAAGAGAGCTGGCAAGAACTCTCCATGCAGGCGACCAGGTTTTACTGACAGGAACCATCTATACATCCCGTGACGCAGGTCACAAGAGAATGTGTGAGGCACTTGCAAAAGGAGAAAAGATTCCTTTTGACCCTACAGATGCTACCATTTACTATGTAGGCCCGACTCCTGCAAAACCAGGTGAAGTCATCGGCTCCGCAGGCCCTACAACCAGCGGCCGTATGGATGCCTACGCACCGACTATGATGTCCGTAGGCGCCAGAGGAATGATCGGAAAAGGTGCCCGCCTTCCGGAAGTCGTAGATGCAATGAAAAAATATGACGGCGTATATTTCGGAGCCATCGGCGGAGCAGGTGCACTTCTTGCAAAATGCATCAAAAAAGCAGAGCTTATCGCTTACGAAGACCTGGGCGCAGAAGCACTCCGCAAGCTTTATGTGGAAGACATGCCGCTTGTAGTCATCATTGACAGCGAGGGAAATAACCTCTACGAAGAGGGACGTGCAGAGTACCTGAAAGAGCACGCAGAATAATCTTTTGCTCTACAATATGATATTGTGATATATTTCAAAAAGGAATAAAAGGATAAAAGTCCGACAGTAAATGCTGAAGATCCGTGCAGAAGCATTTATTGTTGGACTTTTTAATTTTATTATTTCACTTTCAATTTAATCATTCTTACGAAAATGATAAAATTAAAGTTGACAATGATAAAATTGATTTATATACTTGAAGTAAATAAAATCGAAAAAAGAGTGATAAAGAAGGTGATGGAAAATATATGAGACGGTTTGATTATCAGGAAAAGTGGAAAAATCTGTTGACTCCTGAAATTGTATCTTATCTGACACAGATACATGAATTTAAGGGAGAACAAACTCTTTTTATTGAGGCCAAAGCAGATACTCTTACACAATTAGTTGAAATCGCTAAAATTCAAAGTACGGAAAGTTCCAACAAAATAGAAGGTATTTATACATCAGACAGCAGATTGCGGGAATTGGTAAAAGACAAAACAAGGCCAAGAACAAGAAATGAACAGGAAATTGCCGGATACAGAGATGTATTGAATACAATTCATGAAAGTCATGACCATATCCCGCCAAAGTCTGCGATTATTTTACAGCTTCACAGAGATTTGTATAAATTTGAAAGCTACAATATTGGAGGGAAATATAAAATTGCAGATAATGTCATTGAGGAAGAAGATTCTCAGGGAATAAAAAAAATACGGTTTAAACCAGTACCGGCCTGGGAAACACCGGAAGCAATGGAAGAACTATGCAGAGCATTTGAAGAGGCAATGGCAACAGGAGAAATAGATCCGCTTCTTTTGATTCCAATGTTTATTCTGGATTTCCTATGCATACATCCGTTTAATGACGGCAATGGAAGAATGAGCCGTTTACTTACACTGTTACTTTTGTACAGATCCGGCTATATTGTGGGAAAATATATCAGTATCGAGAGAATGATAGAAAATTCAAAGGAATTATACTATGAATGTTTAAGGGAAAGTTCTGAGAACTGGTATGAGAATAAGAATGATTATATACCATTTGTAAAATATATGCTTGGCGTTATCGTAGGAGCATACAGAGAGTTTTCTTCAAGGATAAGATTGCTGATAACGCAGAATATATCAAAACCGGAGCGAATAGAAGAGATTATAAAAAACACTCTGGGAACAATTACAAAAAAGGAAATCGCAGAAAAGTGTCCGGATATCAGTGTGGTAACGATACAGAGAACACTGGCAGAATTACTGACAGCAGAAAAAATTTTAAAAATCGGCGGCGGCAGGTATACGAAATATACCTGGAATAATGAACGATAGATGGGAGATAAAAAATGATCACTGGTGAATTAAAAAATAAAATAGATGGTTTATGGGATATATTTGCGGCAGGAGGACTGGTAAATCCACTGGAAGTAATCGAGCAGATTACATACCTGATGTTTATTCATGATCTGGATGATTCCGATAATATGCGTGCAAGAGAAAGTGCAATGCTTGGTTTGCCATTTCAGAGTATTTTTTCCGGAGAAGTAAAAATAGGTGAGAGAACAATTGATGGAAGCCAGCTGAAATGGTCCGTATTCCATGACTTTCCGGCAGACAGAATGTATATGATCATGCAGGAATGGGTGTTCCCGTTTATAAAAAATCTTCATAATGATAAAAACAGTGCATATTCCAAATATATGGATGATGCGATCTTTAAGATTCCGACACCACTCCTTTTATCCAAAGTGGTGGATTCTCTGGATGAAATTTACAAACTTATGAATGAAATCCAGACAGCAGATGTCAGAGGAGATGTATATGAATATCTTCTTTCAAAAATAGCTCAGTCCGGACGAAACGGACAGTTCCGTACACCAAGACATATTATCCGGATGATGGTTGAGATGATGGACCCGTCCAGCGATGAAATTATCTGTGATCCGGCATGTGGAACCTCAGGTTTTCTGGTTGCAGCAGGAGAATATCTGAAGGAAAAAAGAAAAGAAGAAATTTTTTATGATAAGCAGAAAAAAGATCATTACATGAATCATATGTTTCATGGATACGATATGGACCGCACCATGCTTCGTATTGGAGCCATGAATATGATGACTCACGGAATAGAAAATCCTTATATTGAGTATCGGGATAGCTTATCTGATCAGAATGCAGATAAAGATCAGTATTCTCTTGTGCTGGCAAACCCACCTTTTAAAGGAAGCCTGGATGCAGAGTCCGTTTCTGGAGATCTTCTTAAGATTTGTAAGACAAAGAAAACAGAACTTTTATTTCTGGCTTTGTTTTTGAGGATTATGAAAATTGGAGGAAGATGCGCTTGTATTGTACCAGATGGTGTACTTTTTGGATCATCACGGGCACATAAATCCATCCGAAAAGAAATTGTTGAAAATCAGAGACTGGAAGCTGTAATATCCATGCCTTCCGGTGTATTTAAACCTTATGCAGGAGTATCCACAGCAATCCTTATTTTTACAAAAACAGAACATGGCGGAACCGATCAGGTGTGGTTTTATGACATGAAAGCAGATGGCTTCAGTCTGGACGATAAACGTACTCCGGTTACGGAGAATGACATTCCAGATATTATAGAGCGTTTCAAAAACCTTGATAAAGAAGTGGAACGGAAACGAACAGATCAGTCATTTATGGTACCGAAAAAAGATATTGTGGAGAATGATTATGATCTCAGTATCA
Source organism: Blautia sp. MSK.18.38 (assembly GCF_024460535.1). Classification (NCBI taxonomy): domain Bacteria; kingdom Bacillati; phylum Bacillota; class Clostridia; order Lachnospirales; family Lachnospiraceae; genus Blautia; species Blautia sp. MSK.18.38. Next base: position 116,893 of record NZ_JANFYP010000010.1, read on the forward strand.
ATAAATACAAAGAAATCGAATACACTCCGGTGGAATATCCGCCAACATCAGAAATCATGGCCAATATCCGGGAACTGGAGCTGGAGATTGGAAAAGAAATGGATGAGTTGGAACGGTTGTTGGGATTATAGAAGAAAGGATAGCAGATTCGAAAATTCGGGTTTGTGGTGGGAATAAATGATGGAACAAAAACGGTTGGGTGATATTGCTACATATATAAATGGATATGCATTTAAGCCAGAAGATCGTGGTACTGAAGGACTTCCCATTATTAGAATTCAAGATCTTACAGGGAATTCTTATGATGTGGGTTTTTATAATGGAGAATACCCTAAAAAAGTTGAAATTAATAATGGAGATGTCTTGATTTCTTGGTCAGCTAGTCTCGGAGTATATATTTGGAACCGAGGAAAAGCCCTCTTAAATCAGCATATCTTTAAAGTCGCGTTTGATAAGATTGAAGTGAATGAGCAATATTTCGTATTTGCTGTTGAGTATAATTTGAAAGAGATGGAAGCTAAAATGCATGGGGCTACCATGAAGCATATTATAAAGAGAGATTTTGATAATATTAAAATTCCTTTTCCTTCAGCTGAAAAACAGAAAGAAATAGCAGATATACTCTTGAAAGTAGTTAATATTATTGAAAATCGAAAACAAGAATTAAAAAAATTTGATACATTAGTTAAAGCCCGATTTGTCGAACTGTTTGGAAATCCAGTTTATAATACGAATGATCTTCCGATTAGAAGTCTTAATGAGTTAGGTAATTGGGCAAGTGGTGGTACGCCTTCTAGAACAGTACCAGAGTACTTTGAAGGCAATATAGATTGGTATTCAGCAGGCGAATTAAATACACTCTTTCTCGAAGGTTCTGTTGAAAAAATAACTGAAGAAGCAATTGAAAAGAGTGCTACAAAATTATTTAAAGCAGGAAGTTTACTAATTGGAATGTATGATACTGCAGCATTCAAGATGGGAATTTTGAAGGAGGATTCAGCGTCGAATCAGGCGTGCGCATGTATAACCCCAAACGATGAGGTAAATATTATTTGGTTATATTATGAATTGCAGATGATGAAAGAATACTTTTTATCGCAGAGGAGAGGTGTACGTCAGAAGAATCTTAATTTGGGTATGATTAAAGCATTTAAAATTCCAATTGCAAAGAGAGACCAACAAGATGAATTCTCTGATTTCGTCAAACAAGTCGACAAATCAAAAGTTAAAGTGCAAAAAGCACTGGATGAAACACAAAAATTATTCGACAGTCTCATGCAACAGTACTTTGGATAGAAAGGGGAAGTGGTAGTGATAGGAGAAGGACGGGAAAGCAAAAAAGATAACGATTTATTTTACACATGCAGCCTGATCGATTACATTGCACGGAAAACAAAGAATACACGGGCAGACGTTGTAAATAAGCTTGGAAAGCAGAGAATTGATAAAATCTATGACCTCGCAGATGTCTACCATTGTGATAACATTGACAGAGTCAGTGATGATTTTATTGAAGAAGCAGGAATACAAGAAGGAAATTTTGACAATGTAGGTGAGTGTAAATACAGCATCCCATCACATTGGGACATTGGAAAGGTATATAAGCGGCTGATAAAAATGGTTGCTGCAGATGAAAATATTGGAATCGTAGATGCTTTAATAAAAGTATACAATTCCTTCATCAGTGCAAAAATTGATGACTACAACAGCAGTGTATATTACGAAAATCCGTCATATATATTTGAATCGTATCGGGAAAACAGAATGTTGTAAACGAAATGGCTGAAAGATGTTGGCATATCTTGAGACAAAAATAAAGTCAGTTATCAAGGATTCCTTGATAACTGTAGTTGATAAGTACAATTATAAAATAAAACGCTAAAGAGGGAGGTTTCACAATGGTAACAAACTTTGATTACTTAAAAAATGAATCAAAATTCTCTGCATTTGCGAATGTTGCCATCTCTGCGGAGAAAATCATATTGGCAGATCCGGATGCGAGTATTCTTAACAGCCGGCGGGCTATGGAATTTGCTGTGAAATGGTTGTATTCTGTGGAAAACAGTTTACAAATCCCGTACCAGGACAACCTTCATACTTTGATGAATACAGAGGAATTCCGACAGTTAGTCGGACCCGATCTTTGGAAACGGATGGATTATATCCGCAGATGTGGAAACAGTGTGGCACATAGCAATAAAAAACTTGGCAGAGATGCAGCTTTGCTCTGCCTTGAGAATCTGTCAATTTTTTTGGACTATATTGCATACTGTTATGGGGAACAGTATCAGGAGCATTCGTTTGACAGGTCGATGATTGATGACAGAATTGAGAATGCCAGGACATCCAGAGAAACAGCCAGAAAAACGCAGGAAACACTTTTAAAAGAACAGGAAAAGACTGCCAAACAGGAGTTGGATCTGCAAAAACTGATGGCAGAAAATACTTTTCTCAGGGAAGAACTGTCCGCACGTCACGAGAAACAGCAGCAGACATATGTTCCGAAACCTCTGGATCTGTCTGAATATGAAACCAGAAAACTTTACATAGATTCCATGCTCATTGATGCAGGATGGACCCAGGGAAAAGACTGGTTAAATGAGATAACTGTGACAGGAATGCCGAATAAATCAGGGATTGGACGTATTGATTATGTTCTCTATGATGATATGAATAAACCTCTGGCAATTATAGAAGCAAAACGTACCTGCAAGGATATTGCCGAGGGCAGGCAGCAAGCGAAACTTTACGCAGATCTGCTGGAAAAGAAATATGAACGACGCCCGGTAATTTTCCTTACCAATGGTTTTGAAACCCGGATCATAGACGGACAATATCCGGAAAGAAAATGTTCGGTTATTTATTCCAAACGGGATCTGGAGAAATGGTTTAATCTTTTGAGTATGCGGACAAGCCTGCAGGATATTTCTGTAGATAAAAAAATTGCAGGACGTTATTATCAGGAAGCCGCGATAAAAGCAGTATGCCAGAGCTTTGATGAAAAGAATCGGAGAAAAGCACTGCTGGTTATGGCCACAGGTTCCGGAAAAACCAGAACAGTAATGGCTTTGTGCAAGGTACTGGTTGATGCGGGCTGGGTAAAGAATATCCTTTTTCTGGCGGACAGAAATTCATTGGTAACGCAGGCGAAAAGAAATTTTGTAAACTGGATGCAGGATTTTTCCTGTACAAATCTGGTTGAAGAAAAGAATAATTGTATGTCACGATGTGTTTTCTCCACATATCAGACCATGATAAATTGTATTGATGTGATAAATGATAAAGAAGGAAAAGTTTTTACCTGTGGTCATTTTGATCTGATCATTTGTGATGAAGCGCACAGATCTATTTATAATAAGTATAAAGATATTTTTACATATTTTGATGCACTGCTTGTAGGACTTACCGCAACACCGAAAGATGAGATTGACAAAAATACATATGAAGTATTTGAACTGGCAAACGGAGATCCTACTTATGGATATGATCTGGCGCAGGCGGTTAAAGATGGATATCTGGTTGATTACCTGTCAGTAGAATCCAGGGTAAAATTTATTGATCAGGGAATTGTATACGATGAACTTTCAGAAGCAGATAAAGAAATCTATGAAAATACTTTTGAAGACGAAAATGGAAAGCTTCCGGAAGCGATAAATTCGGCTGCATTGAATACCTGGATTTTTAACGAAGATACAATTAAAAAAGTTCTTCATGTCCTGATGAGAGATGGAATTAAAATTGAATATGGACAGAAGATTGGAAAAACAATTATTTTTGCGAAAAATCATGATCATGCGGAAAAAATCCTTGAGATTTTTAATAAGGAATATCCGCATTTAAAGAATTATGCCATGGTGATCGATAACAGAATGAAATATGCACAGAGTGCAATTGATGAGTTTTCAGATCCGAAAAAACTACCGCAGATCGCAATTTCTGTAGATATGTTAGATACCGGAATTGATGTACCTGAAGTTCTTAATCTTGTATTCTTTAAGAAAGTCATGAGTAAAGCAAAATTCTGGCAGATGATCGGACGAGGAACAAGATTATGCCCGGGATTGCTGGATGGGGAAGATAAGAAAAAGTTTTACATTTTTGATTTCTGTGGGAATTTTGAGTTTTTCCGAATGAATAAGGGAAAAGCAAGTGCAAATCTGATGGCGTTGCAAAGTGCGGTTTTTAATCTTCAGCTATAAATGAGCAAGTTCGTGATTTTGCATAAAAGAAAGACACCTCGATTCCATG
>NZ_JANFYP010000100.1:0-371 GCF_024460535.1 Blautia sp. MSK.18.38
TTTGGTTATCACGACAAAGAGATTCTGCATGGAGTAACTATGGAGCTAAAAGCAGGAACGGTAAATGCAATCGTAGGACCTTCCGGAAGCGGAAAGTCAACCATCGCAAAGCTGATTGCGTCCTTGTGGGATGTGGATTCCGGAAGTATTAAAATCGGTGGAGTTGATGTCAAAGAAATGTCGCTTGCAGATTTTAATCGGAAAATTGCATATGTTGCACAGGATAATTATCTGTTCAATGAAACGGTACGTGAAAATATTAGACAGGGAAATCCGGAGGCTACAGATGAACAGATCATCGAGGTGACAAAGAAAAGCGGATGCTATGAATTTATCATGCAGCTTGAGAACGGATTTGATACGGTTGTAGG
>NZ_JANFYP010000101.1:0-340 GCF_024460535.1 Blautia sp. MSK.18.38
TAATATTCGTAGTACACTCTGTTTTTCTCTTTGACCGCTTTGTAGTAGTTCGTGTGATAAAGTTCTCCGTACTGCATTCGATTTTTTAACTGCTCTTTCCGGGCATTGCGGAAAATCTCTACCAGCGTATCTCCAAAATCAACAATCCTCACTTTTTTCCGCTTGGTTGGTCCGATGATATATTTGCGCTTTGAGCCATCGTATCGGATGCTACGTCTTATGGTAAGGCATTGTTCTTCCAGATTTACGTCCTGCCACGCCAAACCACAGGCTTCTCCAATACGAAGCCCGGCATAATAGGCTATCTGGATTGGAAGTATTGCGGCTGGGTTCTTTTTTT
>NZ_JANFYP010000102.1:0-315 GCF_024460535.1 Blautia sp. MSK.18.38
AAAGAATCGACAGTATCGAGACAACACTGGCGCATATTGTCCCGGAATTCACGTCCAATCTGCTGGCACCGATTGTGATTTTGATTTATTTCTTCCTGACAGACTGGAGACTGGCACTCTGGTCATTGGTGCCGGTTATAGTGGGATTTCTTTCCTATTTTGGAATGATGCTGGATTATAAACCAAGCTTCGAGAGAACGGTTCAGACAACAAAAGATCTGAATGATGCGGCAGTGGAATATATTGACGGAATCGAAGTGATCAAGGCATTTGGAAAGACAGAAAGTTCTTATGCCAAATTTACAAAGGCGGCTT
>NZ_JANFYP010000103.1:0-310 GCF_024460535.1 Blautia sp. MSK.18.38
TGCAGATAGTATAACAGGCAAATGTCCGAGAATTGTTACAAGGACAAATATATTTTTCATTTTACAGCTTTTTTCTGTGTACTGCAATTTTATAAAAGAAAGGACAGCAGTGTCAAATTGCTGTCCTTTCTTTTATCATAGCTGGTAGTGTATAAGCGTGGGTTCATCATATCGGGTGTGGTATCTTTAACTACAGGAAACTCCCTACAACACTATCTCACTTCTTGCTTAATAAAGTTCTAATGAATCTTCTGTATCCACCCACATCTGTAAATTGCCATCAAGATATAATCTTGCATATTCCAAAGGC
>NZ_JANFYP010000104.1:0-309 GCF_024460535.1 Blautia sp. MSK.18.38
CCTTCGGGGGAGTTCATCCCGACGGAAAAGAGAGAAAGGGTTACAGCAAAGATTATATCCATTCTTTTTCCGCAGTCATGCAGCAGTCCTTCCGTTTTGCAGTATTTCCAAAGCAGTATATTACGTTCAATCCCATGCAGTATATTAAACTGCGGTATCAGACGGATGAAGTGGATTTGTTTTCCGATGAGGATATGGACGGAAATGTCCAACCAATTTCACGAGAAGATTATGAAAGATTGCTTGCTTATCTGCAAAAAAAGAACCCAGCCGCAATACTTCCAATCCAGATAGCCTATTATGCCGGGC
>NZ_JANFYP010000105.1:0-305 GCF_024460535.1 Blautia sp. MSK.18.38
TGACAAGCATAAATCCCAGTGGTATTATAACTGAGCTGTCGCAAATAATTGTTCTTGAAAAGTAAACAATTGAAAAGAATTTCAGAAAAATGAAATTCACAGTTGACAAAAGACAGAAGATATGATAAAGTATCCAAGTCGTCAACGAAACGACAACAAGATCTTAACTCAAAAATGTTTGAAAAAACTTAAAAAAGTGCTTGACAAACAAAAAGAGATGAGATAGAATAAACGAGCTGTCTGAGAGACAGACACAACAAACCTTGATAACTAAACAGTGAAACACATACGATTCTCGAAAATTT
>NZ_JANFYP010000106.1:0-304 GCF_024460535.1 Blautia sp. MSK.18.38
CTTCCGTGCCCAAGAGGGTGGGGGTGCAGGGGGAGGGCCTTCGGGCTACGGAACTCTGAGATGGCCTTCCCCCTGCATATTCCCGCATTGAAAATGCGACAGGCGTAGCGCCATCCAGTGAAGAGACTTATTATAAAAAACAACACAATAAACAACAATAAAGATAATCTTAAAATTACAAATAAGAATAAAAAATTGTCCTATAAAAATAAATTTCCAGGAAAATCTAAAAAAATTGAAATTTATGGTTGACAAGCATAAATCCCAGTGGTATTATAACTGAGCTGTCGCAAATAATTGTTTT
>NZ_JANFYP010000107.1:0-303 GCF_024460535.1 Blautia sp. MSK.18.38
ATCGGCCGATGGTACTGCACTGGAGACGGTGTGGGAGAGCAGGTGGGCGCCAGATTAAAAAGAAAGAAACAGGCGAAGCTGCCTGATAAAAATAGAACGGGCACTGGAAAGTGAGCTCTGTTGGAAACAGAGTGGAACCAGAAGATTTTCGATAAGTCCGGTGCTAACCCTAAATCAGTCGGGAAGGACTGTTATAATAGCTGGTTTTTACCAGTGATCAGAGTTTACAAAAACAGTTTGTGAGTTCTGATGGCTGATAAAACATCAGTCAGCATTGTACCTTGAAAACTGCATACATGAAAT
>NZ_JANFYP010000011.1:0-114522 GCF_024460535.1 Blautia sp. MSK.18.38
AATTCGGACGCCAGGATGCAAGTCATGAGGAAGTGGTGGAAGCGGCGAAGAAAGCATGTTGTCATGATTTCATCAGCAAACTTCCGAATGGATATGACACAGTGATCGGAGAAGGAGGAGCCACACTTTCCGGTGGTGAGAAGCAGCGTATTTCCATAGCCAGAGCGATCATGAAGGACGCACCAATCGTTATATTAGATGAGGCAACAGCCAATGTTGATCCGGAGAATGAAAAGGAGCTGATGGATGCAGTAGATGCACTTACAAAGGAAAAAACGATTATTATGATTGCCCACAGATTAAAAACAGTCAGACATGCAGACCAGATTGTGGTTGTTGAAAAAGGAAGAATTGCACAGCAGGGAACACATGAGCAATTAATGAAACAGGAAGGTATTTATAAGAGATTTGTGGATGCAAGGCAGCAGGCGGTAAGTTGGAAACTGGTGCACTGAGAAATAATCCACAGTTGGTGAATATCCAAATTGAATTGTCTGAAAGAGATTTAATTTAAGTTTCGCTAAGTTTCACTTATATAGGCAGAATGAGGGATATTCAATAAAGTAATATGAAAAAAGCACTGAAAACCGTTGGATTGATATACTCCCCATATGGTAGACAATGGAAATATCCAAAAATCTATCATATGAGGAGCATATTTTTATGTCTAGGAAACAGTATAGTAAGGAGTTGAAACTTGAGCTCGTAAAGAAACACCTTCCAACAAAAGAACATAAAGGGCTAAAGATGAAAATTAGTTTTTCATTTTACGGGCGAAATTCTTTGTAAAAAAATTAGCACTCACCTCTTGATAATGGAAGTCGATTTTTGTCCTGTCTTGTGTATCCCGGAAGTGCCTGTTTTACAGGATTTCCGGGGCATTAGTCATTTTGTCTGGTATTGTAAAGCAGTGTCAGATTTGTCGTAAATGTCGTAAATTTGTGGTCAAAAAATGATGAGAAATGGAGAGTGCTAATAAAATGAATGCAGGAAGCGAAGCAACTGCGTTCATGAGCAAGTAGCGAAAGCGGATTGCGAATGTCCTATTTATATAACGTATACAAATGTAAATGGATATCTGATCCCGAATCTCACCTATAAATCCGGTGAGCAGATGGAGCAACTTGGCAAGTATGGTTTTCTTCGCAGAGATTATCTGAAGAACCATCGAAATTCAACGTATCAGGTGATGCTTCTGCAGGATACGATTGGAAAGCATCTTCTGGAAGTGGACAAGGCAGCCAGAGAACGGGAAGAAATGATTCTGAAACAGTTGGAAGAAAAAGAACCACTGCCGGATAAAAAAGCAGATTAAATGGCATGGGTAAGAGCTGCTAATCAACACAAAGCGATTGCGGAAGAGATTATTCTCAAGGAATTGATTTATGTATAAATGTAAGTTCTAAAAGGATACGCAGTGCGTAGCGAATTGGAACTAATAGGCATTGTAAAGTAAATAAGTGCAGAGAAAGGCGTGAGTCATAGAAATATGGCTTGCGTCTTTTTCTTTGCCTGAAAGGAAGTGATAAGTTTGAACAGGAAGTTTTTGAAGCATTATATGGAAACCAATCCAGAAGGGACAGCACATGGTAAAGGAGAGTGATACTTTTACTGGTGTGCAGAAAATGACGATAATACAGGTCGGTAAAAGGAGGACTGACAGATGAACAAAACAAAAGAAAGACCAACTTCACAGCCGATAACGGTAAATATAGATAAATTATCTGCAATGTTATCTTGTGGTCATGCTACTGCAAGAAAGATTGGAGAACAGGCAGGAGCAAAAATTGTGATTGGACGTAGGGTTCTTTATTCGGTAGAAAAAGTCAAAAATTACCTCTCATATCTGGAAGAATAACCCCCTTTTTCGTTTATGTTTCTTGTGATATATGGTATAATATTTATAGACATAACCACGTCATGAGAACAAAAAAGGGGGCTATTACAGAAAGGAATGTTTCTCATGGCAAATAGCAGAAAAGACCATAAAGGAAGAAAATTAAGAGAGGGCGAAAGCTGGCGTAAAGATGGTAGATACAGTTACCGTTATACAGATATAAGAAGCGGAAAACGTCTGACAGTATATGCAAAGGATTTACCGGAATTAAGGGAAAAGGAAAAGCAGATTGCAAAAGACTTGGAAGATAACATTTTAACTGATGGAGCAATCAAAAAACTTACTCTTAATAAATTGTTTGAAAGATATATGTCCACTGGGGAGCTGAAAGAATCTACTAGAGCAAATTATCTGAAAACATGGGAGAATCGTGTCAAAGACGAAATTGGAAACATCAAGGTTGTTCAGATTTTACCATCACACATCAAATCGTTTTACTCAAAACTTTCTAAAGCGGGATACGCATATTCTACAATAAAATTTATTAACAATATGATTTATCCGGCACTGGAAATGGCTGTTGATGATGATATTATCCGCAAGAATCCGGCAAAGTTTTCTATCAGTGATTATGGTAGACAGGCAGAAGAACGTATTGCCTTAACAGTTTTACAACAGGAAAAAATGCTGGAATTTGTGAAAAATAATCAAGTATACAACACCTACTATCCAATGCTCAGAATCATGTTAGGAACTGGTGTAAGGTGCGGAGAACTGATTGGATTGACTTGGGAAGATGTAGATGTCAGAACAAAAGCGGTAAGTATTGACCATCAGTTGATTTATAAAGATTTAGGAGATGGCTATAAATTCCATATTTCCACGCCAAAGACGGATTCTGGAATCCGAAATATCCCTATGACATCAGATGTACAAAGAGCATTTGAAGAACAAAAGAAATTAAACTTTATGCTTCAAAAAGGAAAAGATGTTGAGATAGACGGTTATAAAGGATTCATTTTCATGGCAAAGTCCGGCAGACCGCTCATGCCTAGTGCAATAAACAATATCTTATATAATATTGTAGACGCATATAACAAAAAAGAAGTTCAAATTGCAAAGACTGAACATAGAAATGCTGAATTGTTACCAACGGTATCCGCTCACATTATGCGATATACGGCTTGTACCAGAATGGCAGAAAAGAGGATAGACATAAAAGTTCTTCAATATATTATGGGACACGCCCACATAGATGTAACAATGGACGTATATAACCATGTAAGTGAGATGTCCAGAATTGAGAGTGAAATCACAAGGCTGGAAAGCGTAGCAATTAGTTGACACCAAAAATAAAAAAATTGGTGTCAAAATGGTGTCAAATCAAGAAAAAGTGATGATTATAAGGAAGAAAAAGTGTTGCAAACCTCGTAAAATCAAGGTTTGCAAAAAAAATCTCAAAATATTAGCACTCACCTCTTGACAGTGCTAATAAATGGTGTTATAGTTCTCCTAGAACAAGAAAAAAGCACAGCATTTCCGGTATGCGAATATTGGAAATGCTTTTCATAGAATAGGAGGAAAGCCTATGAATATCAGTAAATTTACACAGAAATCCGTACAGGCTGTCCAGGATCTTGAAAAGATTGCTTATGAATATGGCAATCAGGAGATCGAAGAGGAACACCTTCTGTATGCCTTGCTGACACAGGAGGACAGCCTGATCCTCAAGCTGATCGAGAAGATGGAAATCCAGAAGGAATATTTTATTGACACAGTAAAGAAAGCATTGGATGCCAAAGTTAAGGTTTCCGGTGGACAGCTTCACTTTGGTCAGTATCTGAACAAGGCACTGGTCAGTGCAGAGGACGAAGCGAAGGCTATGGGAGATGAGTATGTATCGGTTGAGCATCTGTTTCTTTCCATGCTGAAGAATCCAAGCCCGAGCATGAAGAAGCTATTCAATGAATTCGGAATCACCAGAGAGCGTTTTCTTCAGGCATTATCTACAGTCAGGGGAAACCAGAGAGTTGTCAGTGACAACCCGGAGGCAACCTATGATACTTTGAATAAATACGGTGAGGATCTTGTGGAGAAGGCGAAGAACCAGAAACTTGATCCGGTGATCGGACGTGATATGGAGATCCGGAATATTATTCGTATCCTTTCCCGTAAGACCAAGAACAACCCGGTTCTCATCGGTGAGCCTGGCGTTGGTAAAACAGCAGCCATCGAGGGACTGGCACAGCGTATTGTGGCAGGAGATGTACCGGAAGGTCTTAAGAATAAGAAGATTTTTGCCCTGGATATGGGTGCGCTGGTTGCAGGTGCCAAGTATCGTGGTGAGTTTGAGGAACGTCTGAAAGCGGTACTTGAGGAAGTGAAGAAGAGCGAAGGACAGATCATTCTGTTTATCGATGAGCTTCATCTGATCGTGGGTGCAGGTAAGACAGACGGCGCCATGGATGCAGGAAACATGCTGAAGCCTATGCTTGCCAGAGGTGAGTTGCACTGTATCGGTGCAACAACTCTGGATGAGTACCGACAGTACATTGAGAAGGATGCTGCACTTGCCCGTCGTTTCCAGCCGGTTATGGTAAATGAGCCGACAGTGGAAGATACCATTTCCATTCTCCGTGGCCTGAAGGAACGATATGAGGTATTCCACGGTGTTAAGATCACAGACAGTGCATTGGTTGCAGCTGCCACACTTTCACACAGATACATTACAGACCGTTTTCTCCCGGATAAGGCCATCGACCTTGTTGATGAAGCCTGTGCGCTGATCAAGACGGAGCTGGATTCCATGCCGACAGAGCTGGATGAGCAGAGACGTAAGATCATGCAGCTGGAGATTGAAGAGTCTGCCCTGAAAAAAGAAACTGACAACTTAAGTAAAGAGCGTCTGGCTGATCTGCAGAAAGAACTTGCAGAGCTGAGAGATACTTTTAATACCCAGAAAGCTCAGTGGGATAATGAGAAGCATTCCGTAGAGAAGCTTCAGAAATTACGTGAGCAGATCGAGGATATCAATAAACAGATCCAGAAAGCAAAACAGAATTACGATCTGGAGAAAGCAGCAGAGCTGCAGTATGGCGAGCTGCCGAAGCTTCAGCAGCAGCTGGAGATTGAGGAGAAGCAGGTTAAGGAGAGTGACAGAAGCCTGGTACATGAGGCTGTCACAGATGATGAGATTGCACGTATCATTTCCAGATGGACCGGTATTCCGGTAACCAAGCTGACAGAAGGTGAGAGAACCAAGCTGCTGGGCCTTGAGGATGAGCTGCACAAACGTGTAGTAGGACAGGATGAGGGTGTTCGTCTTGTAACAGATGCGATCCTTCGTTCCAAAGCCGGAATCAAGGATCCCACAAAGCCAATCGGTTCATTCCTGTTCCTCGGACCAACCGGTGTTGGTAAAACAGAGCTTGCCAAGACTCTGGCTGCCACACTGTTTGACGATGAGCAGAATATGGTCCGTATCGATATGAGTGAGTACATGGAGAAATATTCCGTGTCCCGTCTGATCGGAGCGCCTCCAGGATATGTCGGATATGAGGAAGGCGGACAGCTGACAGAGGCCGTTCGAAGAAAACCGTACAGTGTTGTTCTTTTTGATGAGATCGAGAAGGCTCACCCGGATGTATTCAATGTACTTCTGCAGGTACTGGACGATGGACGTATCACGGATTCACAGGGACGTACGGTTGATTTTAAGAATACGATCCTGATCATGACTTCCAACATTGGTTCTCCGTACCTTCTTGACGGTATCGACGAGAAGGGAGATATCAAACCGGACGCACAGGAACAGGTTATGAATGATCTTCGTGGTCACTTCCGTCCGGAGTTCCTGAACCGTCTGGATGAGATTATCATGTTCAAGCCGCTGACCAAGGATAATGTAGGTAAGATCGTAGATCTTATGGTCAAAGAGCTCAGCGACCGTCTGGCTGACCAAGAGCTTTCTCTGGAGCTTACAGATGCTGCCAAACAGATGGTAGTGGATAACGGTTATGATCCGGTTTACGGTGCACGTCCTCTGAAGCGTTATCTCCAGAATTATGTGGAGACACTGACAGCCAAGAAGATCCTTTCCGGTGATGTACATGCCGGAGATACCATTGTGCTGGATGTGAAGGACGGAGCGTTTACCGTCAGCACGAAGTAAAAAATAACTCCATAAAGTTATGATAGATTGACAAGGAAAAGAACTGTCGGTTTTGATAGAAATCCATTTCAGGATGAAAATCGGAACCAGGCAGTTCTTTTTTGGGGACAAGGAATGGAATATTTTTATCAGATACTGAAGAAATAAAAAATCCTGAAAAATTTTTTACTGGCTCTTGACAAAAAATAAAATTGGTAAGATAGTAAATCTGATATTTCAGATCAGACAGCTATCCAGCAGCATCTGGGATATTGGATAAATATCAGATAAAAGGATGGAAACAGATTATGATACCAAAGGACCCGGTAATGCTTTTAAGTTACGTAAATACACAGCTGCGGGATTTTTACAGATCCCTGGATGCCTTCTGTGAGGACAGAGGACTTAACCGGAAAGAACTGGAGGATAAGCTTGACATGATCGATTATGCTTATGATCCGGCTGTGAATCAGTTTGTATAAGAAAATCAGGAACAGAAAGAAGTACCCGTTTCGAATAAAAAAACGAAGCGGGTATTTTTTTTGCGAAAAAAATAGGAAAAACAGCAGAAAATAAATTAGCTTGACAAATTAATTAATAGATTTCAGGTGGAAATTAAAGAAGCTGTAAATCTTAAAAAAGTGTAAAATTCACAAAAACCAGTTGCATTTTTTGTGCAGATGTATATTATATATAGTTAGCCGACTAATTAAAAAAGAAGATCACTGCTTCGTATATCATTAACAAAGAGCAGGTGTCTGATCGGATGAGAGAGGAGTGACAGCGTGTTTTGTAAGGAGGAAGATGAGAAAGAAAGGCAGAGCAGCTTTTTATCTCTGTTTATGAAGGTAGACCGTTATTTTATGACGAAATGCTTTGGTCAGATGCAGGAGCTTGGGATTTATCCGGGACAGATACCGGTTCTGGGGCTTGTGTCCGGAAGGGATGGCCTGAGTCAGCGGGAAATTGCAAAGATCCTGCATATCAAGCCGCCTACGGTAAATGTATCGATACAGAGACTGGAGAAAGCAGGCTTTCTTTATAAGAAACCGGATGAAAAGGACCAGCGTGTGACCAGGATCTACATGACAGAAAAGGGAAAGGAAATCAAGGCAAAAGCACTGGAACGGATCCATAAAAATGAGGCTGTGATGATGGAAGGCTTCAGTGAGGCGGAACAGTGCCTGCTTCGGAGATTTCTGGAGCAGATCCTTGTAAATATCGAAAAGATCCAGCCGGAGGAAGCCATAGAAAAGCTTCATCCGGATGAAATGACAGAAAGGAAGGAACAGAAACGTGATTAAACTGATGAAATATCTGAAACGATCTGCAGGTTACATCGTACTCATCATTGCGCTTCTTTTTCTTCAGGCATACTGTGATCTGTCTCTGCCGAATTACACATCAAATATCATTAATGTGGGAATTCAGCAGAACGGTATTGAAGACAGTGTTCCTGAGAAGATCAGAAAGACGTCTATGGACAGTCTGAAGCTGTTTATGGAAGAGGATGATGCGAAAACTGTGGATGGATTTTATGAGGAAGAGGGAGATGATCTGGTATTAAAGGATAAAATCTCCAAAGAAGACAGAGAAGAACTCAACGATATCTTCGGCAAACCGATGGTGATCGTTTCTACTCTGATGTCCGACAGTGAAGAATCAAAGGCAGCTCTTGCAAAAATGGGAATCCCGGAAGGGACGGATCCACTGGCGGCTCTTTCTCAGATGCCGGCAGAGGCTTTGGCTGCTATGAAGGACCAGGTCGGAGAAAAGATCGACAAGATGCAGGAATCCATCATCACACAGGCAGGTGTTTCCTATGTTCGTGCAGAATATGAAGCCATGGGTGAAGATGTGGATGCCATACAGATGGATTACATGAAAGCAACAGGTATCCGCATGGTGCTGATGGCACTGGTCACCATGATGGCTGCAGTATGTGTGGTATTTCTTTCATCCAGAGTTGCTGCATCTATGGGACATGATCTCCGTGGACTGGTTTATAACAAAGTCATAGGTTTTTCCAGCAGAGAGTACCATAAGTTTTCAACAGCATCCCTGATCACACGATGCACGAACGATATCCAGCAGATCCAGCAGGTAATGGCTATGATGTTCCGTATCGTGCTTTACGCGCCAATCCTTGGAATCGGTGGTGTGATCCGCGTGCTTCAGAGAGATTCCTCCATGACATGGATCCTTGGGGTGGCCATTGTACTGATCATGGCATTTATGGCAATGCTGTTCAGGATTGCAATGCCGAAATTTACAGCTTTGCAGACCATGGTAGATAAGCTGAACCTGGTAACAAGAGAAATCCTTACCGGTATTCCGGTTATCCGTGCATTCAGCCGTGAAAAACATGAGGAGGAGCGTTTTGAGGATGCAAATATCACTCTGATGAAGACAAACCTCTTTGTAAACCGTTGTATGACATTTATGATGCCGGTGATGATGCTGATCATGAACGCAGTTTCCGTACTGACCATCTACAGCGGTTCTTATGCGGTAGACAGCGGAAGCATGCAGGTTGGTGATGTTATGGCATTTATCCAGTATGCAATGCAGATCATCATGTCATTTTTGATGATCACAGCAATGTCTATCATGCTGCCGAGAGCAAATGTATCTGCACGCCGTATCAACGAGGTGCTTGAGACAGAAGTCAGTGTCCAGGATCCGGAGGATCCGGTACAGCCTTCCCAGGATGTGAAGGGGACTGTAGAATTTGATCATGTAAGCTTCGCATATCCGGAGGCAGGAGAGAATGTTATCACAGATATTTCCTTCAAGGCAGAAAAAGGTGAGACAGTAGCGATCATCGGAAGTACAGGAAGCGGTAAGAGTACACTGATCAATCTGATCCCGCGTTTCTATGATGCAACAGAAGGATCTGTGAAAGTGGATGGCGTGGATGTCCGGAAAATGACACAGAAGGATGTCCGTGATAGGATCGGTTACGTTCCGCAGAAGGGTATACTTTTCTCAGGAACCATTGATTCCAATATCCGTTACGGAAAGACAGAGATTTCGGAGGATGCAGTGAAAAAAGCAGCAGGGGTTGCACAGGCTACGGAGTTTATCGACACCAAGCCGGAGCGATATAAGACTCCGATCGCACAGGGAGGAAGCAATGTTTCCGGTGGACAGAAGCAGAGGCTTTCCATTGCCAGAGCTATCGCAAAAGATCCGGAGATCTTTATCTTTGATGACAGCTTTTCCGCACTGGATTTCAAAACAGACAGCACACTTCGAAAAGCGCTGAAAGAACATACAAAAGAAGCAACAACCATTATCGTGGCACAGCGTATCAGTACGATCTTAAATGCAGATAAGATCCTTGTACTGGACGATGGACATATGGCAGGGATCGGAAGCCATAAGGAGCTGATGAAGTCCTGCGAGGTATATCGCCAGATTGCCATGAGTCAGTTATCAGAGGAGGAATTGGCATGAGTCAGCAGAGAAGAAGAGGCCCGATGGGCGGACACGGAATGCAGCCAACAGAGAAGGCCAAGGACTTCAAAGGCTCCATGAAAAAGCTCTTTGGCTATATGGGCAGATATAAATTCCGTTTTATCCTGATGTTTATCTTTGCAGTGGCAGGTACAGCGTTTAATATTGCAGGCCCGAAGATCCTTGGAAAAGCTACCACAGAGCTGTTCAATGGTCTGGTTGCCAAGGTAAACGGTACAGGCGGTATTGATTTCAGTAAGATCGGAATGATCCTTCTGTGGACTTTGGGACTGTATGTGGCAAGTGCATGCTTTTCCCTGATCCAGGGATTTGTCATGACGGGGATCTCCAATGATGTTACATACAATCTCCGAAAGGATATTTCAAAGAAGATCAACCGTCTGCCAATGAATTATTTCGAGAGCAGAACAAACGGTGAGATCCTTTCCAGGGTAACAAATGATGTGGATACCCTGCAGATGAGCATCAACCAGAGCATGACACAGCTGATCACATCCGTAACAACACTGATCGGTGTATTTATCATGATGCTTTCCATCAACGTGTGGATGACACTGGCAGCAGTGCTGATCCTGCCGGTTTCCATGCTTATCATTAATAAAGTAATGAAACACTCCCAGAAATATTTCCAGGCACAGCAGGAGTACCTGGGAAAAGTAAATGGTCAGGTTGAGGAAAATTTCGGCGGCCATGATGTGGTAAGAGTATTCAACAAAGAGCAGGATGCGCTGAAGGAATTTGAGCATGACAACCAGAAGCTTTATGAGTCTGCATGGAAGTCACAGTTCTTTTCCGGGATGATGATGCCGATCATGCAGTTTGTGGGAAATCTGGGATATGTGATGGTGGCACTTCTCGGAGGGCTTTTTGCCATCAAAGGAACTATCGAGGTTGGAGATATCCAGTCCTTCTTCCAGTATATTCGTAACTTTACACAGCCGATCCAGCAGATCGCCCAGGTTACAAACCTTCTGCAGTCTTCGGCGGCAGCTTCTGAGCGGGTATTTGAGTTTCTTGAGGAGCCGGAGGAGGAGCTTCAGCCGGAGAACCCGGATTCCATTGAGGGACTGGAAGGAAATGTACAGTTTGAGCATGTGAGATTCGGTTATAATCCGGATAAGATCATTGTAAATGATTTTTCCGCAGATGTGCATGACGGTCAGAAGATCGCCATTGTAGGACCTACAGGTGCAGGAAAAACGACGATCGTAAAGCTGCTGATGCGTTTTTATGATGTAAATGGCGGAAGCATCAAGGTTGACGGACATGATATCCGGAACTTCAACCGCAGCAATCTCCGTGAGATGTTCGGAATGGTGCTGCAGGACACCTGGCTGTTTTCCGGAACCATTATGGAAAATATCCGCTATGGAAGACTGGACGCAACGGATGAAGAGGTGATCGCAGCAGCAAAAGCGGCCCATATCCATAACTTTATCATGCAGCAGCCCGGCGGCTATCAGATGGTCCTGGATGAGGAGACCAGTAATGTTTCTCAGGGGCAGAAGCAGTTGCTTACCATTGCAAGAGCGATCTTGGCAGACAATAAGATCCTGATCCTGGATGAGGCCACATCTTCCGTTGATACAAGAACAGAAATGCAGATCCAGAAGGCTATGGATAACCTGATGAAGGGCAGAACCAGCTTTGTTATCGCCCACAGACTTTCTACCATTAAGGATGCAGATCTGATTCTTGTCATGAAGGACGGAGATATCATTGAGCAGGGAAATCATGAAGAGCTCCTGGCACGGAAGGGCTTCTATGCGGATCTGTATAACAGTCAGTTCGAGAAAAAAGAGGCTCAGGCGTGAGACTGAGATCAATCGTTATTATTTAAAAGGTGCGAAGCGGATTTCGAATGTCCGCTTCGCTTTTTTACTCTATACATCTGTTCCGCTTTCGGGTATAATTCTGTAATAAACACTCCGGAGCATGTTTTCGGAAATAATCCTGGAGTGTCCATGAAAAATGACAGAAACGGGAGGATTTTACCATGATCATAACGACAACACCATCGGTAGAGGGAAGAGCAATCCGTGAATATAAAGGAATCGTATTTGGAGAGGTGATCTCAGGAGTAAATTTTATGAAAGATCTTGGCGCGGGTCTTCGGAATTTCTTTGGCGGCAGAAGTGCCTGTTATGAGGAAGAACTTCAGAAGGCCAGGGAAGAGGCACTGAAAGAACTGGAACAGCGGGCAGGAGCAATGGGCGCCAATGCAGTGATTGGCGTGGACATTGATTATGAGGTACTTGGCGCAGATAATGGCATGCTGATGGTTACAGCAAGCGGAACAGCGGTAGTGGTGGATTAAGGCGTATGGCAGCAGTAAAAAACGGACGGGAATATCTTGCACATGTAACAGGAACTCTGCGGCACCGGATCACACAGCTGGATGATTCCATAGAGGCTGGTCAGAAAGAAATCGAAGGAATGCACGAGTATTACTGGGAAAACTACACAGAGATGGACCAGTATGGCTACGAAAATTTCGATAACCAGCAGGCACTTCTCCATGAGATCAATGCCAGCAATGAAAAGATCGAGCTGCGCCGCAGATTCCGTAAGATGATGGATTCACCATTTTTTGGCAGAGTGGATTTCTGCTATGAAGGTGATGATGAGCCGGAGATCTTTTATATAGGTATCGCAAACCTTGCGGAGGAAAACGGTGGTCTGCCTCTGATCTATGACTGGAGGGCACCGGTGTCCGGATTGTTCTATGATTTTGACAAAGGACCGGCCTCCTATCAGGCCCCGCTGGGTGAGATCCATGGAGATATTGCGGCAAAGTGGCAGTATAAGATCCGTGGCGGAAAAATGATCTACGAGTTCGAGAGCGATGTGAAAATTGATGATGAGATCCTGAAGGCAGAGCTTGGAAGCAACGGAGATGTACAGCTGAAAAACATTATCCGAACCATTCAGAAGGAGCAGAATGCCATTATCCGAAACACCTCGGACAGGATCATGGTGATCCAGGGGGCTGCAGGAAGCGGAAAGACTTCCATTGCCCTGCACAGGATCGCATATCTCCTTTATCATGACAGAAAGAATCTGAAATCCTCTTCTGTGCTGGTACTTTCGCCCAACGGAGTATTTTCGGATTATATTTCCCATATCCTGCCGGAGCTTGGTGAGGAGAACATCCGGGAGATGAGCTTTGATCTTTTTGCCTATAAGAGACTGAAAAATACAGTGTCTGACTGCGAGGATCGTTATGATCTGATCGAGCGGCAGATTTCAGGCTTATGTGATGAGGAGCTTCTGAAGGAAAAACAGTCCCGGGATTTTCTGGACCGTATGGAAGGGTATCTGGCAGAACTGGAAGACAGTCTTATGAATTTCCGGGATATAGAACATCGTGGCGTAGTAAAAAAAGAACAGGAAATTATTGAACTGTTTTATTTTAAATTCATGGATATCCCGCTGCTTTCCAGAATGGATGCAGTGGCAGAGTATTTCATTGATGAGGTGGAAACGCTGAAGGGCTTTGACCTTCCGGAGGAAGAAAGGGATGCTGTGAAGAGTCGTTTTTACCGGATGTATGAGACAAGAGATCTTTATGTGTTATACAATCGTTTCCTGAGGCAGGAGGGATTTCCGGCGCTTCCACAGGTACAGTACGAAAAAAGAAAGCTTCGTTATGAGGATGTGTATCCGGTTCTGTATCTGAAATACCGTCTGGAGACCCAGCAGGAAGACAGCGGTGTCCGCCATCTGATCGTGGATGAGATGCAGGATTATTCCATGATCCAGTATCTCATCATCCAGAGGCTTTTTAAATGCAAAATGACGATCCTGGGAGATCGGGAGCAGACCATGGATGGGGACCAGCAGGATGTGCTTACATTCCTTCCGAAGATCTTTGGCAAGGATATCAGAAGGATCGTGATGAATAAGAGTTACCGTAATACCATTGAGATTGCTTCCTATGCGAATAAGCTTGCGGGGATCACAGAGGTGGAGCTTTTTGAACGCCATGGAAAACCGGTGGAAGAGAAAGAATTTACGGGGCTTACCGAGGCACTGGAGCGTGTGGTAAAGGAACTGAGACTGGAGAAGCAGACAGTGGCGGAAGCCGACGAAGACATGCCGGAAAATGCGGCTTCGGAGACAGATGGGACTGAGACCGGGGAGGAGCTTTCTTACGAGACAGCAGCGGTGATCACCAGAACTGCAGATGAAGCGAGAGAGGCATATTATATTCTTCAGAAAAAACTGGAAGCAGAGGGCTTTGACACAAAGGAAAGGCTGTCACTGCTTCACAGGGACAGCACAAATTTCAAAAAAGGTCTTACTGTTACCACGTTTTATATGGCAAAGGGACTGGAATTTGATCAGGTATTTTCTGTATTTCCGGGGACTGACAGAAGTCCGATCGTGCAGAGAGCCAGATATATTGCGGCAACCAGGGCGCTGCATGAATTGTATATGTATGAAATAACAGAATAAATAACATTACAAAACGCTGTAAATGGAAATGTGAGCTGTCTCTTCATCTTACCGGCTATACCAGCAAAATGGAGAAACAGCAGTGATAAATTTCCTTTTACAGCGTTTTTTTGTTTATTTCATATTTTCGCAGAAGATTTCTTCCATGGATCCGGTAAGAGGAACGCCAAGCTTCTGCAGGGTTCCGTCCAGAGCATGGAAAACTTCACGTACATTGTAGAAAGCTGCATTATTTCCCATGTGACCGATGCGGATAACCTTTCCGGCAAGGACATCGAAGGAGCCTGCCAGCATGATGTTATAGTCTTTTCTGACTCCATCCAGGATCGCAGCAGCAGTGGTGCCTTCCGGGACTTCAAAAACAGTTACCGTGTTGGAATAGCCGCTGTGGAGATACAGCTTAAGTCCGGCTCCTGTAATGGCCTTTCGGGAGGCTGCGGCGATTTTGGCGTGGCGTGTAAGGATCCCGGGATCATCGGCAATGTTGTCAATAGCAGCCCGCAGACCATAGATATCGCTGATCGGCATGGTATATGGAAACCATTTTTCTTCATAATAATGTGCAAAGGTTGTGAGATTTGCGTAGAAAGAAGCAATGGGTGTCTTTCTTTCAGTCATTGCCTTCTTTGCATCGCTGCTGACTACAACAAAGGTAAGTCCCGGAGGTGCAGATACCACCTTCTGTGATCCGCCGCATATGATATCAATCTGGCATGCATCAATGTTCAGGGGCTCGCCGAAGGAAGCGGAGACAGAATCTACAACGGTAAGGATCCCGTATTTTTTAAGAAGCGGGCAGATGGCAGATACATCGTTGAGCATGCCACTTGGAGTATCGCCGTGTACTACGGTTGCATATTTGTAGTCATGGTTATCCGCAAGGAAGGCTTCCAGTTCCTTTACATCGAGAGTGTTCTGATAATCTCTGGTATAAAGCTCCGGTCTGCCTCCGTATATGGAAACAAAATCGGCAAAGCCTTTTCCGTAGATACCATTGTCCAGAACAAGAACTTTATCTCCGGGCTCAGTCATGGAAGCAATGGCAGCCTCCAGTCCAAGGATACCCTCACCGCTTAAGATGAGAGTTTCGTTGGAGGTATGGAGAAGAGTGCTGATCTTCTCGCAGGTTTCTTTATAAAATTCGACAAAATCTTCGTCCAGATCCGGATTTGTGCATTCCATGCTTCTTGCCAGACGGACATTTTCTGCGACCTGTGTAGGTCCCGGTGTCATGATCTTATACATAAGCTCACCTCTTGATCTTTATATTATTTCCGCAAATTACGGCAGCTGTTACAGCTATTTTTTTAATCCGGTTTTTCTTGCTGCAAGGTTTAATGGTGTGATCACTACGAGAACGATGACAGCTGCAACACCGATCTGGACCAGGTTTCCCGGGATGGAAGATACCGGTGCCAGTGGATTTCCATAGATGATAACCTCTGCAATGTAGTATCCTGCAACCTTGATCACGCAGGCTGCGGCAATGGCGATCACATACCATTTCATGTTCTGGTGCCGGGGATCCTCTGTGAGCTTACCTACTGTGAAGCCCATGATCCCTACAATAATAAGAGTAAATGGTGCCCACAGGGTCCATCCGGAGAGAAGGTCAAAGAGACCCATTCCGATCCCACCGGCAATGGCTCCGGTTTTCTTTCCAAATAAAATGGCACCGATGAATAACGGCACATTTCCAAGGTGGATCAGTCCGCCGTTGGCAGCGATCGGAAGCTTAACATTAATAAATGCGGTGAAGATATAAGTCAGTGCAACAAATGCGGCTGTAATGGTGAGAAACTGAACAGATGAAAGCTCCTGGTCAGTTCTCTGAGATGTCTGAACTGCTTTTTCCATAGTGATAGATCCTTTCCTGAAAACATCGATGTATGGATGTCCTCTTTTCATATATTTTTGGTTGGGTATACTTTACAACACGAGTGTGCATGAATAAAGACACAATTATAGAAAAAAAAGAAGGGACAGATTCAAGGGGGATATTTGTCATTAAAACAGGAGGCTTACTTGGTGGGGGAATAAACAGAGCTTTCGTAATGAAGGCGTAAAACGGGAAATACAGGATCAGCAGAAGAAGAGAATAAGATAGATATATCCGGGAAGATTATAATGTTAGAAAAATCCTGTACGGAGCAGGATATCTGCTTACAGGATATTCATAAAGTACAGGGAGAAATCAATTGACAAAGCTGTAATAAAATCGTAAACTATAGCAAAGAGTGTGTTCAGGAGTGAATGTTCCGGACACACTTTGTGACTGATGATGATTATGAGGAGGATACTATGAAGAATAAAAAATTTATTGCACTTTTAGCTATGACTGTTGCTCTTTCTGGTGTCATGACGGCATGTAGTTTCGGAGGAGGAAAAGAGGACAGCGTGGTTGTGGAGTCTACTCCTACTCCGACACCGGCGAAAAAAGCGAAGGTTACACCGACTGTTGCAGCAGACGCACAGAATACAACCTATACATCCAAGGATAAATCCGTAGCGATCAAGCTTCCAGATGCAACCTGGGCCAACAAGTCCGATGAGACAGATATGGTAAGCTTCGAGTCTCCGGACCAGGGCAGGATCCTGATCCTTCACGGCTCCGGTGCAGATCTGGAATCTGCAGTGATCCCGAACTCCCAGGATATGGCAGTTTCCATGACACAGGCAGAGAACATGGTAAATGGAACCGATTTTGAGATCCAGGATTACAAGGCAGATCAGAAAGACGGAATCAACATTTATTCCTATACTGTGAAATATAAGGATACGACCAAGAGTGACGGTTATGTATATGCTATCAATAAATACTTTGTAAATGACAGTGAGTATTACAGCCTTGTGGCATCTGTTAAAAAAGAGGATGCTCTGAAAAAGGTTCAGGAGTCTGTCGACAGCTTTGCAATCCTTGGTGATTCCACTCTGAAGAGTGCGGCAAATGGTTCCGCAGCTAAGACTGCCGGTAAAGGTAATGCAGCAGCTTCCTCTGACGGAAGTGCATCTGCAGATGGTAATGCAGCAGCTTCTTCTGACGGAGCAGCAGATGGAACTACAGCTGCCGACGGAAGCACATCTACAGACGGAAGTGCAGCATCTGACGGAACATCTACAGACGGAAGCAGTACATCTGATGGTTCTTCCAATGGAACTGCATCCACTGACAGCAGCTCCTCCGGTGCTATCGTAAATGGCGGATTTACAGATGAGCAGCTTGGCAACACAGATGAGACAAGAACTATTTACAGAAATTCCGATGGTAAACCACGTGTTATCGTTCCGGACGGAAACGGTGCATGGATGGATAACGAAGGAAACCGTTTCACCTTCTCTTCTCAGTATGACTGTGATGTATATGAAGAGGATGGAACAAGCTTCTACTGGCACGGTGAGGCTGCAGACGTATACTATATGCCTGTACAGTAAAGCCTGGAGTAGCAGGAGATTCGGTTAGATAAGAATTCCGGGATCACAGCTTTTGTGGCTGCGGTCCCGGATTTTTTGTGTCATATTATGTCAGAGGCGTATACTTATACAGGAAGACATGGTATAATGTGAACGCTGCGGGCGATGGAACGCCCGGAAAATATTTGGAGGTTTTTATGGAAGCATACAGTGATTTCGCCAGAGTTTATGACATTTTCATGGACAATGTGGAATATGAAAAATGGGCGGAATATCTTATAGGAAGTCTTAAAGAATACGGAATTGAAGACGGGATCGTGCTGGAACTTGGCTGTGGGACCGGAGTGATGACAGAGCTTCTGGCTGAGTCCGGTTATGATATGATCGGTGTGGATAACTCTGAGGAAATGCTTGGCGAAGCCATGGAAAAACGTGCAGAATCCGGTCATGAGATCCTTTATCTGGAACAGGATATGCGGGAGTTTGAACTTTATGGAACAGTACGTGCTGTCGTCAGCGTCTGTGACTGTATGAATTACATCACAGAGGAGGATGATCTGCTTACTGTATTTAAACTGGTGAACAATTATCTTGATCCGGATGGAATTTTCATATTTGATATGAACACCCCGTATAAATACCGGGAAATGCTTGGAAATACGACTATTGCAGAGAATCGGGAAGAGGGAAGCTTTATCTGGGAAAATGAATTTGATGAGGAGACCGGGATCAATGTGTATGATCTGACTCTGTTTCTTCCGAGAGAAGATGGTCTTTATGAGAGAGACGAGGAAATTCATTACCAGAAGGCCTATGATCCGGAGAAAGTAAGGGAACTTCTTGAAAAGGCAGGCCTGATCCCGCTGGCGGTTTATGACGCATACACCAAGGATGCACCGAAGCCGGACAGCGGAAGACTGACTTTTGTGGCCAGAGAACATGGAAAGGAAATTCCGTCAGACGAGAAATAAAGGAGGAAATTTTTTATATGAGTGATTATATTGTAAGAGCAACAGCGGCAAACAGCCAGATCCGTGCATTTGCGGCTGTTACAACCGATATGGTGGAGACAGCGAGAAAGAATCATAACACCAGTCCGGTGGCAACAGCGGCACTGGGACGTCTCCTTACCGGCGGTGCCATGATGGGAGCTATGATGAAAGGAGAAAAGGATCTCCTTACACTTCGGATCCATGCAGGCGGACCACTGCAGGGAATCACAGTAACTGCAGATTCTCACGGAAATGTAAAGGGCTATGTGGGGAATCCGGATGTATGTATCCCGGCAAACAGCAAAGGCAAGCTGGATGTTGCGGGAGCTGTCGGCGTAGGCTTTATGGATGTGATCAAGGATATGGGACTGAAAGAGCCATATGTGGGACAGGTTGCTCTTCAGACCAGCGAGATCGCAGAAGATCTCACCTATTATTTTGCAACCAGCGAGCAGGTTCCGTCTGCAGTAGGACTGGGTGTGCTGATGAATAAGGATAATACAGTCCGTCAGGCGGGAGGCTTTATTGTACAGCTGATGCCTTTTGCAGAGGAAGAGGTGATCGCAAAGCTTGAGGAAAACGTATCAAAGATCGATTCTGTTACCAATCTTCTGGAGCAGGGACACACACCGGAAAGTCTTCTTGAAAAAGTACTGGAAGGCTTTGACATAGAGATCAATGATACACTGCCCACACAGTTCCATTGCAACTGCTGCAGAGAGCGTGTGGAAAAAGCGCTGATCAGCATCGGAAGAAAAGAACTTAACGAGATGATCCAGGAAGGCAAGGACATTGAGATGAACTGCCATTTCTGCAATAAGAATTATAATTTTACCGTGGAAGATCTTAAGAGGATCATAAGAGAGTGCAAGCGATAAAACTCGGGAGGAAGAAAAAATGAAGCATGGTTTTATCAAGGTGGCAGCGGCAACGCCGAGAGTTACCGTTGCAGACTGCAAGGCAAACGGAGAGGAAATCCTGAAGGCCATTCATGAAATGGAAAAGGAACATGTCAAGCTGATGGTATTTCCGGAATTTTGTATCACAGGATATACTTGTCACGATCTTTTTCTCCAGAGATGTCTTCTGGACAGTGCGTGGGATGAGCTTCTGCATATTGCAGAGGAGACAAGGGAGACGGACGCCCTGATCTTTGTGGGACTCCCGCTGCGTCACAGAGGCAAGCTCTATAATGTGGCAGCAGCTTTGAATCATGGCCGTATCGTGGGATTTGTGCCGAAGACTCATATTCCGAATTATAATGAGTTTTATGAGCAGAGACAGTTTGCAGGTGCAGAGGAAGAAGATGTGGAATTTGTGGACTTCCTGAAGTGCGAGAAAAATGAGGAGGATGAGTTCTGGGATGAAATTCCTTTTGGAACAGAGCTGATCTTTGAATGTAAGGAATTTCCGGAATTCACTGTTGCAGCAGAGCTTTGTGAGGATCTCTGGGTCCCTGCGCCGCCAAGTATCCGTCATGCCGTCAACGGTGCGCATATCATCGTTAATCTTTCTGCCAGTGATGAGATGGTAGGTAAGGATTCCTACCGGAGAACTCTGATAAGCGGGCAGTCAGCACGACTGATCTGCGGATATATTTATGCCAGTGCAGGGGAAGGGGAGTCTACCCAGGATCTTGTGTTTGGCGGACAGAATATGATCGCAGAGAACGGTTCCATGCTTGCGGAAAGCAGACGCTTTGAGAACGGCATCATTTACAGTGAGATCGATGTGCAGAGACTGGCTGATGAGAGAAGAAGAATGTCCACGTATCCGGCAGTTTCTACATGCAGTCATACAAGAGTTGATTTTTCTGTAGCAGAGGAGGAAACAAGACTTACCAGAAAATATCCACAGTATCCCTTCGTTCCGTCTGTGAAGGAAGAGCGTGATGAGCGCTGCGAGGAGATCCTGAACATCCAGGCTATGGGACTTAAGAAACGTATGGAGCATATCCACAGCAGGAGTGCGGTGGTAGGACTTTCCGGAGGACTGGATTCTACCCTGGCGCTTCTTGTAATGGCACGTGCCTTTGACCGGATGGGAATGCCGAGAGAACAGATCCACTGTGTGACCATGCCATGCTTTGGAACCACAGACAGAACCTATCAGAATGCCTGCAAGTTAAGCCGCTGCCTTGGTGCAAGGCTTACCGAGGTAAATATTAAAGAGGCGGTAAATATCCATTTCCGGGATATCGGACATGATCCGGAGATCCACGATGTGACGTATGAGAACAGCCAGGCACGTGAGCGTACGCAGATCCTGATGGATACGGCAAACAAGGAAGGCGGTGTTCTTGTGGGAACCGGAGACCTTTCCGAGCTGGCTCTTGGCTGGGCAACCTATAATGGCGATCACATGTCCATGTATGGTGTGAATGCTTCTGTCCCGAAGACACTGGTACGTCATCTGGTACGTTATTATGCGGATACCTGCGGAGATGAGGAACTGAAGGAGGTTCTTCTGGATATCCTGGATACTCCGGTAAGCCCGGAGCTTCTTCCTCCTAAGGATGGCAAGATCGCCCAGAAGACGGAGGATCTGGTAGGACCTTATGAGCTTCATGATTTTTATCTGTATTACATGCTGCGTGCAGGATTTACACCGGATAAGATCTACAGGCTTGCCTGCCTGACCTTTGATGGGATTTATGATAAAGAGACGATCCTGAAATGGCTGAAAACCTTCTATCGGAGATTTTTTGCCCAGCAGTTCAAGCGTTCCTGTCTGCCGGATGGCCCGAAGGTAGGTAGTGTGGCACTTTCTCCAAGAGGAGATCTCAGAATGCCAAGTGATGCAAGTGCAAGGATCTGGCAGGATGTGCTGGAGAAGCTTGAAATCTGAATGTAGATCACAAAGAGGAATGTGAATGCTGTTACAGGATCAAATATATCTGATATGAGAAAAAAGCGGAGAGCTTAAGTGTTCTCCGCTTTTTTTACTGCATCCGTGATAGCTGAAAGGAGTACCTGGGAGGTATATTTCCGGTCTCCTGCATACTGAATGTCTTCCAGGGACTGACTGGAATAGATCTGACTTGCCAAAGAATCCAGAACCGGTTCCATAAGAGGATAGGAAGCTTTTGTGGTTTCATTTAAATTCACCAGACGGATGGCCTTGATCCTGTCAGCATTTACAGTAACTTCCACATCGAAGGTATTCTCGTTCAGGGTGATGGAAGAGGTATAGACGCCCGGCTTGTAGCGGGATTTTTCGCTGGCTGTATGACTGGCATTTTTTCCGGGACCGAACATGAAGAAAAGAACGACAGCCAGAACAACAGCCAGAGCCAGAAAGACAGCTGTGTAAATGATCTCTTTCATATGTAGGACGATGATCCTGGTTTTGGAACTCATGGCGCACGCCTCCCAAAGCTTTTTATATAGTTTATTATCGGGAGGGAGGATTTATGCCACAGCTGTGCGCAGGTCATTCGATACTGTGTCTGGAAAAATAAGGAAAAGAGCAGGCTGATATTTCAGAATATAAAGAACGACCGTTCTATAGGAGTAGAATTTGTGGTATGATAGGAATACTTCAGGCGCAGGATGGCGCCGGAATGACTGAAAATCTGCAAGTGATCGGGAGGATGAAGATGTCATTACAGTTTATCATAGGAAGTTCCGGAAGCGGAAAATCCTGTTATGCTTATCAGAATATCATAGAACAGGCAGGGCTGCATCCTGAGAAGCTTTTTTATGTGATCGTGCCGGAGCAGTTTACCATGCAGACCCAGAAGACACTGGTGGAGATGAGTCCGGGCAGGGGAATCCTGAATATTGATATCCTGAGCTTTGAGCGTCTTGCATACCGTGTTCTGGAGGAAGTTGGAGGAGACAGCCGCATCCTTCTGGAAGAAACCGGTAAGAGTATGGTGCTGCAGAAGATGGTACAGCAGCATGGAAAGGAGCTTTCCTATCTGGGAGGTCAGATGCGTAAAGCGGGATACCTGGATGAAGTGAAGTCTATCCTGTCGGAGTTTATGCAGTACGATATCCGGGATAGTGAGATTCAGGAGATGATCGAGGATTCCGGTGACAGAGCGTTACTTCAGATGAAGCTGAAAGACGTAGCTGTTCTTTACCAGGCATTTACCGGATATCTGAAGAATCATTATATGACAGGAGAAGAAGTAATGGATGCGCTGGAAAAAGCTCTTCCGTTTTCTAAAAAAATGAAAAACAGTGTACTCCTTCTGGATGGTTACACCGGTTTTACGCCTATTCAGATGCGTGTTGTGGGAGAACTTCTTGCTGTCTGTGAGAAGGTGATGGTAACGGTGACCATGGATGCGGATGAGAATCTGAGCATGAGAGGAAAACCTTATCAGCTTTTTTATATGAGCCGTCAGATGATCCACGGGCTTTCGGAGCTGACCAGGGAGATCGAGACACCGGTTCTTTTGAAGGATGTGGGAAAATCCCGCTTTTCCCAGGCACCTGCCCTTCATTTCCTTGAAAAAAATATCTTCCGTTACCGAAAAAATATATATAAAAAAGCGCAGGATGAGATCTGCATGTTTTCGGCAGTGAACCCGCAGAAGGAAATGGAAGAAGCTGCCCGCCGGATCGCCAGACTTGTAAGGGAAAAGGGCTGCCGTTACGGTGAGATCGCCGTGATCACAGGTAACCTGGAGGAGTATGGAAATCTTGCAAAGCAGGTATTTACAGCAGCAGGGATCCCGTATTTCATTGATGAGAAGCATACGGTCCTGATGAATCCGTTTGTAGAATATTTCCGGGCAGCACTTGAGATGGCAGTGCAGGATTTTTCCTATGAGAGTGTATTCCGGTATCTCCGGTGCGGAATGTCCTGTGTGACCAGGGAGGAAGCAGACCTTCTGGAGAATTATGTGCTGGCTCTTGGTATCCGTGGATTTAAGAAATGGGATGAAGTGTGGGTGCGTATTTACCGGGGAATGCCGCCGGAAAGCATTCAGAGGCTTAATGAGATCCGGCAGCGGTTCGCAGATGAGACCAGAGAGCTTGCGCTAAGCTTTAAAGGTGGGAAAAAGACGGTGCGGGAATACTGTACTTTTCTCTACGAGTTTGCAGTGCGGAGCCAGGTGCAGCAGAAACTGAAGCATCAGGAACTGAAATTCAAGGAACAGGGCGACAAGGCCATGGAAAAGGAATATGCCCAGATCTACGGAATTGTTATGGAACTTCTGGATAATATGGTGGAGATCCTTGGAGAGGAAACCGTGAACCGCCAGGATTTCCGTCAGCTTCTGGAAACAGGACTGAACCAGGCCAAGGTGGCTCTGATCCCGCCAAGTATGGACCAGGTACTTGTGGGAGATATGGAGAGAACCAGGCTGAAGGATATCCGTGCACTGTTTTTTGTGGGAGTAAATGAAGGGAATATTCCGAAGAATACATCCGGTGGAGGAATGCTTACGGAGATTGACAGAGAATTTTTTAAAGATCAGGGGATCCAGCTTGCACCGGGGCCAAAGGAACTGATGAACATGCAGCGATTTTATCTGTATCTGAACATGACCAAGCCAAGAGAACTGCTCTGTCTGTCCTTCTGTCAGTCCGACAGCCAGGGAAAAGCCCTGAGTCCGGCCTTTCTTGTCAGTAATATCCGGGAGATGTTTCCGGAAATGAAGATCCGGCAGTGCGGAGATATGCAGGAACCTATGGAATTACTGGAGCTTCCGGGAATCAGCCTGGATTATTTTCTGAGAGGGCTTGCAGGAGAAGCTTACCAGGATAATGCGGTCTTCCAGGAACTGTACAGCTGGTATCTTCAGAGCCCGGAATACCGGATCCTTGTAAAAAAGCTTACAGAGGCATCTTTTTCAGAACGACCGTCAGACAAGATCGGAAAAACAGTGGCAAAGATCCTCTATGGAGAAATTTCCCCGTACAGTGCTACCCGGCTGGAGCGTTTTGCGGCTTGTGCATTTGCACATTTTCTGCAGTATGGCCTGAAGGTTACAGAACGTGCAGAGTATGAGTTCCGGGCTATGGATATGGGAAATGTCATGCATATGGCACTGGAAAAATTTGCGGCGGAAGTCCGAAAAGAGGGACTGGACTGGGCAGAGCTTACGGAGGAAGAGCGAAACCGTATCATAGACAGCTGTCTGGATCAGGTTTCCGCAGATTACGGAAATACGATCCTTAAAAGCAGTGCGAGAAATGAATATATGATCGAACGGACCAGACGTATTTTGCGGCGTACCGTGTGGGCTTTGCAGGAACAGCTGAAGCATGGAGCATTCCGGCCGGAAGGATTTGAGGTGAGGTTTCAGGGCGGAAGGATCGACCGTGTGGATATCATGGAAGAGCCGGAGAACAACCGGGTCTATGTGAAGGTGATCGATTATAAAACCGGAAATACTTCGTTTGATCTGCTGGCGTTGTATCATGGCCTTCAGCTTCAGCTGATGGTCTATCTGGATGGAGCATTACAGGTGGAAAAACGGAAGTATCCGGATCGCGAGATCGTTCCGGCCGGTGTGTTTTATTATAATGTGAAGGATCCTATGATACAGGAGAAGATCCATGCGGATATGGAAAGCATCAATGAGCAGATGCTGAAGAAAATGAAAATGAACGGGCTTGTACAGGCAGATGATAATATGAGTACCAAAATCGACAGCACTATGGCCTCCATACCGGTATCCCTGAACCGGGACGGAAGCTTCAGCAAAAGATCTTCTGTTGCCTCAAGGAAGCAGTTTGATGCTCTGGGAGCGTATGTGCGGAGAAAGATCTGTGACATCCGGGAATCGATCCTGGATGGAAATGCGGCAGTGGAACCCTATGAACTTGGAAAAAAGAATGCCTGCACATATTGTCCGTATCTTACTGTGTGCGGCTTCGACAGGAAGATACCGGGATATGAGTTTCACAGGCTGTCGTCCATAGAAGAAGATGCACTGTGGAAAAAGATCATGAAGGGAGAGTAAGAGAATGGCAGTGAAATGGACTGAAGAGCAGAAAAAGGTCATCACGCTCCGAGACCGGAATATTCTGGTCAGCGCAGCAGCCGGTTCCGGTAAAACTGCAGTGCTGGTGCAGAGGATCTTAAGTAAGATCATGGATCCTTTGAAACCGGTGGACATTGACCGTCTTCTGATCATGACATTTACAAGGGCGGCAGCGGGAGAGATGCGGGAACGTATCGAACGTGGACTGGATCAGGCACTGGCTGAAGATCCGGATAATGAGCATCTGCAGAGACAGATGACGTTGATCCATACGGCACAGATCACTACCATTGACGGCTTTTGCGCCTATGTGATCCGAAATTATTTTCATCTGATCGGACTGGATCCGGGTTACCGGACTGCAGATGAGGGTGAACTGAAGCTTTTGCAGGAAGATGTGCTGAAGGAGCTTTTTGAAGATCATTATGCAGAAAGAAAGGCAGATTTTACTGCATTTGTGGAATGCTATGCGCCAGGAAAAACGGATGAAGGACTGAAGGAACATGTGCTGGAGCTTTATAATGCTGCGATGAGTAATCCATGGCCCGAAAAATGGCTGGACAGCTGTGTGGAGAATTATCATCTGGATCCGGAAAAAGGTCTTGAGGGAACGCGATGGTTCCGATATCTGTGGGAGGCTGCAGACTGCGCACTGAAAGAAGCGGAAGAGCTTACAGAAACCGCAATGAAGACCTGTCAGCTCCAGGATGGACCGGAGCTTTATCTGGAGGCTCTAGAAAAAGATATGATACTGATTCGGCAGTTAAAACAACTGTCCGTTAAAAGGGATTATGATGAGATAGCGCAGAATCTCCGGAATCTGAAGTTTGCAAGACTTTCCTCAAAAAAAATGGAGGGAGTATCGGAGCAGCTGAAAAATCTGGTAAAAGCTCTTCGCGAAGATGCAAAAGATAATCTGAAGGAACTGGGAATCCGATATTTTTACGGAAATCTGGCTGAGCTGACGGAACTGACAGAAGCATCTGCACCACCGCTGGAGATGCTGGTAAAGCTGACAAAGGATTTTGCAGAACGTTTCCAGGCAAAGAAGCGTGAAAAAAATGTTCTGGATTTTTCAGATATGGAACATTTTGCCCTGGACATCCTTCTGAAAAAGGAAGGAGAAACCTATGTGCCCAGCCAGGCGGCAAGAGAGCTTTCTGAAAAATATGATGAGGTCCTGCTGGATGAGTATCAGGACAGTAATCTGGTTCAGGAGATCCTGATGCAGACAGTTTCCGGCTGGGTCAATGAACGCAAAAATATCTTTATGGTAGGAGATGTAAAGCAGAGCATCTACCGTTTTCGTCTGGCCCGTCCGGAACTGTTCATGGAAAAATATAAGAGCTATTCACTGGAAGACAGTCCGGAACAGCGGATCGACCTGCACAAAAATTTCCGAAGCAGACCGGAAGTCCTTGAAAGTGTCAACTTTATTTTCCGGCAGATCATGGGGGAAGATCTGGGAGGAATTGCTTACGACGAGGCGGCAGCTCTGTATCCCGGAGCTTCTTTTCCGGAAGGCCAGGATCCGGAATTTGTAAAAACAGAGATCCTTCTTGTGGATAAATACAGTCCGCTGCTGGAAGAGGAGGATGAAGAAGTAACGGAGAATGAGAGAGAGCTGGAGGCCCTTGCCATTGCAGGAAGAATCCGATCTATGGTAGGGCATGAACGGGTGCTGGATAAGGAAACGGGAGAGTATCGACCTCTTCAATATGGAGATATCGTGATCCTGCTCCGATCTGCTTCAGGCTGGGCTGAAACCTTCGGGGAGGTTTTGAGTGCAAGAGGGATACCGGTATATACGGCCTCCAGAACCGGATATTTTTCTGCAACAGAGGTTGTGACACTGCTGAATTATCTCCGGATCCTGGATAATCCGCTGCAGGATATTCCCATGACCGGCGTACTGCGTTCACCGATCGTTGGATGTACCACAGAAGAGCTGGCTGAGCTTCGGATCGCATATCCGGAAGGAATGATCTATGAATGTGTGTGCAGGTTTGTGGAGGACTACAGAAAGCATGGAAGCTCTGAGGAAAACAAAAAAATCCTCGGAGAGAAGCTGTCCTGTTTTATGGACACCATGAATACACTTCGTGATAAGGCGGCTTACACGCCGGTCCATCAGCTGATCCTGGAGGTACTTGCACGTACCGGATATGGAGACCATGCAAAGGCAATGCCAAATGGTGAACAGAGGAATGCAAACCTGAACATGCTTGTGGAAAAGGCAATGGAATATGAGAAGACAAGCTATCGAGGCCTTTTTAATTTTGTAAGATATATCCAGAAGCTTCAGCAGTATCAGGTGGATTACGGGGAGGTAAATCTTTCCGGAACCGGGGAAAGTGCAGTACAGATCATGACGATCCATAAGAGCAAGGGACTGGAGTTTCCGGTAGTGTTTGCAGCAGGAATGGGAAAACGCTTTAATTTCCGGGATATGAACGCAAGTATCCTGATCCATCCGGAGCTGGGGATCGGTGCGGATGCGATCCTGCCGGAGAAGAGGATCATCGCTCCATCCCTGTGTAAGCAGATCATACGGAGAGCGCTTCTGATGGAAAGCCTCGGAGAGGAGCTGAGGGTACTTTATGTAGCGCTTACACGTGCAAAGGAAAAATTGATCCTCAGTGGAACCATTGGAGCCCTGCAACCGGAATTGGGGGAATTGTCCGCATTAAGGGACAGTGAGGAACCATTGCTTTCTCTGGGCAGGAGGCTTGGCGGGAAGACTTACTGGGATTATGTGCTTCCGGCACTGGCAAGACATCGCTGCATGGCACCATTATTTCATGAATATGGCATCTTTATGAATACCGCAAATCCTCTGTACAAAGATCCGGCAGAATTCAAAGTTACACGGGTCACAGCACGGGAACTGACAGAAAGTGAGGTTGTGGAACAGGCAGAGCGGGAAATGAAGAAGGAAACACTGGAGAACTGGAATCCGGGCAGAGTTTTTGACAGTGAGATCCGGGAGGAGATCCAGAGACGTTTTTCCTTTGTATATCCCTATCAATATCTGGAAGATCTTCCTGTGAAGGTGAGTGTATCAGAACTGAAAAAGCGAAGCTACCACAGTGAGCAGGATCTGGAAGAAACGGTGGATTATGAGACGGAAGAAGAGATCCAGCCGCTGGTTCCCCGATTTATCGAGGAGAAGAAAGAGGAAGGGTATACAGGGGCACTTCGTGGAACAGCTTATCATCGTGTAATGGAATGCCTGGACTATCAGAAGACAGCAAACAGGGATGAGATCCGCAGACAGCTGAGAGAATGGGTTGACGCCAGGAAGATGGAAAGAAAAGAGGCTGAGTCGGTCCGGGTAAAGGATATCTGGAATTTTGTGGAAACACCTCTCGGACAGCGGATGAAAGCAGCTTCAGAGAAGAGACTTCTGTTCCGGGAGCAGCCTTTTGTGATCGCAAGAAAAGCTTCGGAGCTCGATTCGCAGTGGCAGTGTGAGGAAAATGTTCTGGTACAGGGAATCATTGATGCGTATTTTATAGAGGATGAAGAAATCGTTCTGGTGGATTATAAAACGGACTTTGTGAGACGTGGAGAAGAACAGAAGCTGATCGACCGTTATCATGTACAGTTGGAGGATTACGCCCAGGCGCTGGAACGGATGACAGGCCGGAAGGTGAAGGAACGGTATATTTATTCGTTTACTCTTGGAGAAGCGTTCAGTCTCTGATCTGAAAATGAAATGATATGTTAATGTGGGCAGATATCCTGCGGCGGAGAGATTACACTCTCCAGCCAGCAGGATATTTGTTTTTCAGGATCCCGTTTACAAGCTTTCCGAATCCGAGAGGATAACCGTCCACACAGAGAAGGTGCCAGCCTTTTTTGTGAGCGGCCTCTTCTGGCTCGATCATAAGAGTTTCGCCTTTCAGATAACGGGTAAGCCGCTCGTCGGAAACCGGCAGGGAGATAACTGCTTCCACATCTCCTTTGTGAAGCGCCAGCGCCAGAGGCTGAGACGGCTCAAAACGGTTTTTCTTCAGATCACCCAGGTAGAGGCCGTTTCGAAGAAAGGAGATTCCGCGGAGATCCAGCGGGAAGGGCAGCTGATAGTATACTTTATCTTTGCGGACTTCCACACGGTTCCAGTCAAATTCCTGACCGCCAATGGTTTTCAGGCCGATCTCAGAGAAAAATTCCTCCAGCCATTTCCGGGTATTTTTGTCCGGTCCTTTTGCGGAAAAGCGGAAAACGGGTGGAAGAGAGTCACCTTTTTTGCGGAACAGGGCGAGAAAATGACCTTCGCCATCCATTTTGTGTGGAAAGATTCGGACGCATTTTTGAAGTTCTTCCGGATTAAATGCATTTAAGCTTAACGCGATTTCGGAATCGGAAGTGTCTGCTGTGCCGGCATATTCCGGGCGGCCGCTGGAGAAGCCTTCATATCCTGGCATTTCCATAAGTTCCATATCCGGGCGTTGTCTGAGAAGATAGGCTACCACTTCTTCGTCTTCACATGGGGAAAAAGTGCAGGTGGAATAAAGCAGCATTCCGCCCGGACGGAGCATATCGGCAGCTTTTAAGACCAGGTCTTTCTGGATATCAGAAAGCTCAGCAGATTTTTCCGGTGTCCAGTCGCGGGCAAGGGCTTCCTCTTTTCGGAACATGCCTTCCCCGGAGCATGGAGCGTCCAGAAGGATCTTATTGAAGAAAGCAGGAAAACGCTGGGCAAGTTTGGCGGGCTTTTCGTCGGTGACGAGCATATTTTTCATGCCAAAAAGCTCCAGATTCCTAAGAAGGGCTCTGGCTCTGGAAGTACTGATATCGTTGGCAAGGAGAAATCCGGTGTCATTTAAGGCTGCACCCAGGGCAGTGGCTTTTCCTCCGGGAGCTGCGCAGAGATCCAGGACAAAATCTCCAGGTTCGATGGGAAGCCTGGAAGCTGGTGTCATGGCACTTGGTTCCTGGAGATAATAAAGACCCGCCTGGTAGTAAGGACATCGTGCAGGGCGGCTTTCCTCCTCGTAGAAGTATCCGGTATTGATCCACGGGATCGGTCGGATAGGGAAAGGGGAAAGCGCCTGAAAATCCTGGCAGGAGAGCTTGGCGGTGTTTACACGTAGACCGTAGGTGCGGGGATTTTTGTAGCTTTTCAGGAAAGCATCATAATCATCTCCCAGCATTTCTTTCATACGCTCCAGAAAAGGAAGCGGTAATGTCTGTATTTTATCTGAATCTGTCATAATTTCCTCCATAATATAAACTTGACTCTCTCGGATATTGTGTGAAAAGAGTGGTTTCCGAAAAATATTATAAAGTATAGAGGGATTTTTCTAAATACTATTGACAAAACTATATTATACGATATATAGTATTATTCACAGAACAATATTACATGACTTATCATGTGAGCGTTGGATCGTGAAGTGATCGCGTTCATCAGCATGTAGTAAGACGGAATGTGAAGGTCCGTTTTACAGGTCATAGAGAGGTGAGCAGATGGTATTTAATACAGGAGCAGCCCTCCTGGATGCGATCGTCCTGGCTGTTATTTCCAGAGAGAAGGACGGTACCTACGGGTACAAGATCACCCAGGATGTGCGAAGTGTTCTGGAGGTTTCAGAATCTACGCTGTATCCGGTCCTTCGCAGGCTTCAGAAGGATGAATGTCTGGAAGCCTACAATATGGAATATGCAGGCAGAAACCGGAAATATTATAAGCTGACAGATAAGGGCGCAGCGCAGCTGAATCTTTACAGAAGTGAATGGGAGATCTATTCATCCAAGATCACCAGGATGTTTGAGGAGGGAGTTTGATTATGAACAGAAAGCAGTTTATGGAACAGCTTGAACGGCTGCTTTCCGATATTTCAGAGGCAGAGAGACAGGAAGCACTGGAATATTATGAAGGATATTTTGATGATGCAGGTCCTGAGAATGAAGGAGAAGTGATCCGGGAACTGGGAAATCCGGGGAAGGTTGCTGCGATCATTAAGGCAGATCTTCAGGAGAACAGTGAAGATTACGGGGAATACACAGAGAACGGATATCAGGATACCCGTGTGAAAGAGAACGGGGAAATGCCGGACCATTATACAGAAGTAACCGTATACGGAAATGGACAGGGAGAGGCCCATCGTGATACGGGAAATACAGAAAATTTCAAAGACCGCAGGAAAAGACGTGCCCAGCGCGGCTATCACGCAGAGAAAAAGCAGAATAAGGCAGGAATCATTCTTGCGCTGATCGTTCTTGTTTTTGCGGCTCCTCTGATAAAAGGATTATTTGGCGGAGTACTGGGGATTTTGGTGACACTGGCATTGCTGCCTTTTCTGCTGACATTTTTTGCAGGAGCGGGATCGATCATCCTTGTGATCGGTGCAGTTGCGTGCATTGTTGTTGGGATTGCCATGACGGTGTCTCTTCCGCCGGCCGGAATCCTGACTATCGGTATCGGATGCCTGATGATGGCACTTGGACTTTTGTTACTGTTACTGACGGTGTGGTTTACAGGTAAGATACTGCCGGCGATCCTGCGGAAATTTACGGGATTCTGCAGCAGTCTCCTGAATGGAAGAAAGGCGGAAAAAGTATGAAACGTTTTCTGAAGGTAATTCTGATCCTTGCAGCGGTATTCGGTGTGGCAGGCCTGGGACTTACTGCCGGCGGAGCTGCCATGGGAGCGACTATGGGAGATGTGAGTGTTCTGGATCATGGAATCACGCAGGTGCTTCGTGTTCTGGATCATGAAAACAGCTGGGAAGTGGAAGATTCCGAGGAAGATATGGATGAGCAGGAGGACGATTTTCAGGCAGCTGCAGAGAGCGCGGTAACTGAGAAGGGCGTTCTGGCAGACAGTGCAGACAGTTCCGCATATACGAAAGTATATGAGGCCTCGGCTGTGTCAGACCTTTTCTGTGATCTGAGATACGAAGAACTGGTTTTGAAAACATGGAATGAGGATAAAGTCCAGGTGAAAGTTTCAGGGAAGGATCACAATCGCATTCAGATCAGCAATAACAACGGTAGTCTGAGAATTGCAAGCAATCAAAAAGTGAGAAACCGTTCCATAGAAATTTTTTGCCCGGAAAACTTAAGCTTTCAGAAGATAAAACTTCAGATGGGAGCCGGAACCATCGAACTGGATGGTGATTTTAAAGCGGAGCAGATGGAAGTAAATGTGGGGGCCGGAACCATTGAAAATTCCGGCAGCCTGGATATAAAGGAAGCAGATTTTACAGTCGGAGTGGGAACTGCTGACATCAGTGAACTTCAGGTGGAGAATTTAAAAGGAAGCTGTGGTATGGGAGATATGGAGCTTACACTTACAGGAAAAGCTGCTGAGTATAATTATGAGCTGAAATGTGGTCTTGGAAATCTGGAGGTGGATGATTCTCTGGAAACATCCATTACTTCCGGAAATAAACAGATCACAAATGAAGGTGCCACGAAAAATATAAAACTGGATTGCGGAATGGGAAACGTTCAGGTTGAATTTGAAGAAGACTAAAGGAGGAAGCATTATGAGTAACAAAAAACTATACAAATCATCAGTAAACCGTATGTTATGTGGTGTCTGCGGCGGAATTGCGGAATACTTTAATATCGATCCGACTCTTGTCCGGCTGGTATGGGTGATCATCACGCTGATGGGCGGAGCCGGAATCCTGGCGTATATCATTGCGGCGATCATTATCCCGGATTAAAAATGACAGTACCCATAAAGGACGGACATATTTTTCAGAATGCATAATTTCTCCGGAAATTGTCCATACTCCATAAAAAAGATGAGGAGTGTGGAAGATGAACAGGGAGAAAGAAGTAAAAGCATATCTTGAGGGAAAGCTTTCCCAGGCGGAAAAACTGAAATACGAGATTGCCGATGAGATGGGAGTTCTGGATAAAGTGATCAAAGACGGGTGGAAAAGCCTTTCTGCAAAAGAAACCGGACGGATCGGTGGTCTTATGACAAAAAAGAAGAAACATAAAAAGTAAAATACAGCCTGAAGGAACAAGGCGAAATGACGCCGGAAAAGTCCTTCGGGCTGTATTGAATTATAAGAATATTTTTCTGGAAAAAAGAAATTTTTTTGACGTTTCAGGGTGGACTGACCAGTGGAAAAGAGCTATACTGTTGGAATAACAGAGGAGGTATGAAGGAACATGGGTGAAAAAATCAACAACATTCTAAAGGGTGAGATCATCTCCTCAGTATTTTATATACTGCTGGGACTTTGCCTGATCCTGATCCCCACGCAGACGGTGGACGTGATCTGCAAAGTAGTATTCGGGCTGATCCTCATCGGAGCTGGCATTTATCATATCTATATTTACATACGTGGAAAAGCGAAAGCTACGATCATGGATCTTCTAAGTGGTGTGGTTGTTTTTGTGCTGGGGGTGTTTCTTTTTATGACACCGTCTATCGTGATCAAATTGCTTCCATGGATGCTCAGCGCATTTGTATTGGTTGACAGTCTGTGGAAGTTTAAAGGAGCCTTCCTTCTGAAAAAAGGAGGAAACGGCGCATGGAGCATGCTTCTGATCGGAAGTCTTGTTTTCATTGCACTTGGAATCGTGATGCTGTTTGGAAGATTTCCGAAGATCATGACTCTGCTGATCTTTTCCGGCTGGGTGCTGGTGTGTGACGGAGCTGCGGATATCGTATTCTATATTATTATGAAGCTGGGGCTTCGAAAGATCGCAAAAAAAGCGGAGACAGAGGAGGAAGATTCTGGTGCAGACAGTTCAGATGCTGTAAATGAAACG
The DNA here is from genome assembly GCF_024460535.1 of Blautia sp. MSK.18.38. Lineage (NCBI taxonomy): Bacteria > Bacillati > Bacillota > Clostridia > Lachnospirales > Lachnospiraceae > Blautia > Blautia sp. MSK.18.38. Next base: position 34,020 of record NZ_JANFYP010000011.1, read on the forward strand.
GCAGATATGGATGTGCCAAATGATACAAGAACCCAGGATGAAAACGCGTCGAGTGAGCGGCAGAGTGGGAAGGAAACAGAATATCCAACAGAAACTACAGCAGAGACTACAGCGGCTATGCCGGCGCAGGATGCAGACGGATATTCTGCGGACAGAAAAGAGACAGAAGAATCCACAGAACCGGAAGAAGAGCAAAAGCAGAAGAATTCCCGCTGGGAAAAAGAGCCGGAGAATGTGGAGATGAAGCTCTGGGCTGTAGGCAAAGACCAGGCGGAAACCGGCAGCCTGAAGGATCTTCTGGACGGTTCCGATGAAGAACTGGAAGAGTGGAAGGACTGACCCTTCTCTTGCATCATCTGCCATTCCGTGGTAAGATGTGCACATGAAAAATACAGATAAAAATACAGATAAAAATATAAAGATACTGATGATGGATTTTTCCGGAATATATGAGGATCAGCAGTTCTGGAGGGGAAAAGAAGTATCCCGGGTGGAGGCCAGGGACATTCCCGGAACCAACTGCTACTGTGATGAGGATGCGATGAATGCCATTCGCAGCCGTATTGCCCCTTATTCTTCCGGAGGAATCCATTTTATTGATTCCGGAAACTATCACTATATGACAAGGATCTGGCTGGAAAAGATATCGGAGCCTTTCTCGCTTCTTGTATTTGACAATCACACGGATATGCAGCCGCCGGCATTCGGAGGTCTGCTTTCCTGCGGAGGATGGATCTACGATTCTGTTATGGAACTTCCATTGCTTAAAAGGGTGATCCTGATCGGCCCGGATGAGGAAGCTTTTTCCAGAGTGGAATCGGAGATTCAGGAAAAGGTGGAATTCTTGAGCAGAGAGAAGCTTCTGGAAATGGAAGAGGCGCAGGTGTGTGCGTTTGTAAGCAAGCATGTGGGAAAGCTGCCGCTGTACATTTCTGTGGATAAAGATGTTCTCTGCAAGGATGATGCGGACACGAACTGGAGCCAGGGGGATATGCGCCTGAATACGATGCTGGAATGTCTGAAGAGAGTCAGAGAAATATGTGCAGAGGGAATCCTAGGCGTGGATATCTGTGGTGAATGTGATGTAGCAGAATCTGGAAACAGCGCCTTGAATGACCGGGCCAATGCTACATTGCTGGAGTGTTTTCTGTCCGCATACGGGAGCGAAGATCATGACGGAAATAAGAATGAGACAACAGGAGGAAACCGATGAAAAATGAACTTCTTACCATCGGGCCATTTACGGTATACGGTTATGGTCTGATGATCGCCATTGGAATTTTGGCAGGCTGCCTGACTGCAGAATATAGAGCCGGAAAACAGAAGCTTGACAGTGAACAGATCTTTCCAATGATCCTGTGGTGCCTGGTGGGTGGATTTTTCTGTGCAAAGCTTCTCTTCTGGATCACAGAGTGGAAATCAATTGTTCAGGATCCGGGATTTATAATGGAAACTTTAAGCTCCGGTTTTGTGGTGTTTGGCGGTATCATCGGCGGGATACTGACGGGGCTTCTGTATTGCAGGATCAGAAAGCTTGTATTTTTTAAATACGCGGATGTGATCCTGCCATCTGTGGCACTGGCCCAGGGATTTGGACGGATCGGATGTTTCCTGGCGGGCTGCTGTTATGGAAAAGAGACAGAGAGTGTTTTTTCTGTGATATTTCAGAATTCCGAATATGCGCCTAATCACGTGGCGTTGATCCCGACGCAGTTGTATTCCAGCGGACTGGATTTTCTGCATTTTCTTTTGTTGTTGCTGATCGCACGGAACAAAAAAGAAGATGGTCAGGTTACTGCCTGTTATCTGATCTTTTATAGCATTGGACGGTTTGTGATCGAGTTTTTCCGTGGGGATATTATCCGTGGAAGTGTGGGAATTTTGTCGACTTCCCAGTTTATCAGTATTTTTACAGGGATTGCGGGGATCGTGCTGCTGATACGGATCAGGAAAAAAAGAGATAGCAAGAGCAGTGTTTAAATGGATCAGGGAAGTCCCATGTATCAGGAAAAAGTTGGACAATAGTGGTATAAGGACAGGTTTTCGCTGCATACATCTATGAAAAAGGCGAAAGCAGGCCTGTCATGCTCAGAAAAGAAGATTTTGAACCAAATATGAAAACAGAGGATAAGATCCCCGGAGCGCAGACGGAAAATCCGGCACAGAGTCAGCGCTTCGGGGATTTTATCGTGAAATATATGCAGAATGTCCAGGATACTATGGAACTTTTTCCGGGGGCATCTTTTAGGGCGATCAATGAAATTTTCGGGGTTCTTTATGTTCCGCTGGAAAGTATGGGAGAAATTGAGGTCACGGGAACCTCCTATAATTCGATCCCGAAATGTTATACCTACATGGATATGGAGGCAGCAGGGGAATCAGGGATCAACAGGCTGCACGATCACCCTTATCTGAAGCTGCGTGGAAAAGGTACTGCGGTGGCGGTGATCGATTCGGGGATTGATTATCAGAATGAAGTGTTTCGAAATGCAGGCGGCTCCAGAATCGCTTATTTATGGGATCAGTCCATAGAAGAGGAAGAACAAAATCAGTCTGGACGGGAGTTGGAAGCTGAAAATGGAGATGCAGATAATTTGCCGGGGGATGATATAGCAGATACAGAAGTTCCATATGGCAAATTATTTCGGAAAAAGGATATCGACCGGGCACTGGCTTCCGAGGAGCCGTTTGCCATCGTGCCATCCAGAGATACCAACGGCCATGGCACGGCACTGGCGGGTATTGCTGCCGGAAATATGGTACCCGGAGAAAATTTTACCGGAGCAGCGCCGGAGGCAACCCTGATCATCATCAAGGTAAAGCCGGCAAAGCAATATCTCCGGAATTTTTATCTTTATCCTCCGGAGGCAGAAGCTTTTCAGGAAAATGATGTGATGATGGCCATTGCTTTTGCGATTTCCCAGGCCAAAAAGCTGAAGATGCCACTTTCTATCTGCCTGGGGATCGGAAGCAGCCAGGGCGCGCATCTGGGGACCAATGCGTTAAGCCAGTATGTGGACTATGTGGCAAATTTTTCTCAGGTATCCGTATCTGTGGCAGCAGGAAACGAAGGAAATACAAGAAACCACAGTACGGGGATTTTTTCTCAGGGAAGGGAACAGATCGTGACAGAACTCCGTGTAGCGGAAAGAGAGCAGGGCTTTACCATAGAATTCTGGGGAGAACCGCCGGAAATCTATGAGCTTTCCATCCAGTCACCAACCGGTGAGATACTGGAAGTCAGCAGTTCCATAGGTTCCAGAACCCAGGAGCTGTCATTTGTTTTTGTGGAAACAAAGGTGTATGTGAATTATATCTTGATCGAGCGTCAGACCGGATATTCCCTGGTGTATATCCGATTTTTCCATCCGGCGTCCGGTATCTGGAAAATTTTTACCAAGGCAAGAAACAGGCAGAACGTACAGTTCCATATATGGCTTCCTGTGGAAGGGCTGATCTCCCAGGATACCTATTTTCTGGAACCATCCCCCTATACCACGGTGACAGCGCCGGGAGACGCCAGGAACAGCATTACGGCAACTGCCTACCAGCATCGTGACGGAAGCATCTACATTGCAGCAGGCAGAGGCTATACGCCAGATGGCATGATCACTCCACATCTGGCAGCTCCTGGCGTTAACGTAAAAGTGCCGCTGGTACGAGGCGGCTTTGGAACCCGCTCCGGAACCAGTATCTCCGCCGCACAGACCGCCGGTATCGCGGCACTTCTGTTTGAATGGGCGATCATACGGGATAACCAGCCGTTTTTTACTGGGAGCAGCGTGAAATATTATCTGCAGAGAGGCGCAAGAAGAGAAGAAAACATGCAGTACCCAAACCCGGAGTGGGGGTATGGGAGGGTGGATCTGTATCATACCTTTGAACTGCTGACGTGAGATGATGAGAGCTGGAAAAAATATGAAAAGCAGAAACAGATCATTTCCTTTGGAAAGAGTAGATGCATAGATATTACATTTGGAAAAATAATAAAAGGATACGAAAGTACTAGTTTTGGAAAAAATATTCATATAGATAATTCACTTTGTATCGTGTACTATAAATATATGGAAAAATCATATAATGACACAACAGGGAGGAATTTTACTTATGGAGCTTTCAACTTTGGTAAAAATGTCAAACACTTACGGAAGCAATCCGGCCTATGTTCTGGCAGGAGGCGGTAATACTTCTGTAAAAGACGATACAACATTGTATGTAAAGGGATCCGGTACACAGCTTGCTACCATTAAGGCAGAGGAATTTGTCAAAATGGACAGAGCCCGTCTGAATGAGATCATGAAAACGGAATATCCGGCGGATGATGTGAAGCGTGAATCTGCATATCTTGCAGATGTAATGGCGGCAGTGACCGATGAGGATAAAACCAAACGTCCCAGCGTGGAAGCACTGCTCCACAATCTGTTTGCCTATACGTATGTCCTGCATGTTCATCCGACACTTATCAATGGACTGACCTGCGGAAAGGGCGCAAAGGCTCTTTGCGAAGAGCTTCTTGGAAAAGATGTACTCTGGATCGATATCTGCAAACCGGGATACACACTTGCCCGTATCTGCTTCGAGAAAATGAATGCCTATAAAGAAGAAACAGGAAAAGACGTGCAGGTTCTTCTGCTTCAGAATCACGGAATTTTTGTTGCGGCTGATACGGTAGAGGAGATCGGCGTTTTATTCGATGGTGTGATCGGAAAGCTGGAAAAGCACGTAAAGAGAACTGCGGATGTAAGTGATGCAGTTACACCTGAAAAAGAGCAGGCAGCACAGAAGCTTTCCAGTCTGCTCGGACATGCGGTGGAAGTCGTACCGGCTGCGGAGGCGGATCATTTTGTAAAAGATAAAACTGCTGCGGCACCTCTTCTGAAGCCGTTTACTCCGGATCATATTGTATATTGCGGACCTTATCCGTTATTTGTAGAAAATATTGATGAGGCGAAAAATACGCTGGATGCATTTATGGCAGAGCATGATAAAGAGCCAAGACTGATCCTGGTACAGGGCGTTGGCGCATTTATCATGGAAGATGACAAAGGAAAGGCAGCAAAGGCACAGCTTCTGGTAAAGGATGCGATCAAGCTTGCAGTGTATGCAGAGAGCTTTGGCGGCCCGCTGCAGATGACTGATGAGATCACATATTTTATCACACACTGGGAAGCAGAAGCATACCGCAGTAAGAAATAAAAAAGAAAAATATATATAGAGAAATAAAGAAAATGCATCGGGAACTATTAGGAAATTCCCGGTGCATTTTTTATCGAATGACGGATAAACAGTTACTCAGGACAGAGTTACGCAGCAAATGTGGATATTTTTATCCGCATTACCACAAATCTTATTTCCGATACACGAACGCCGGCAGTCCATCCTCGCCAACCGGAACATTTACAGTTCCCTGGATCAGCGGGCGGGCATAGCGGATAAAGTCTTCGGTGACATCGGAGCCGTCTTCTGTGATCCATTCCACAGGGACCGTCTTTTCTTCGTTGCAGATAACGTTGACATCCTCCAGTGTACATTTCATGGAGTACGGAGAATCACTCTGACGTTTAAATGCGATCATCTTTCCGGTTTCGCCGTTCAGGGCAGCCTGTACACCAAATTCACCGGCGAGGATGCCTTCTTGCTGGTCTGTTCCGGCGAGCATAGCTGCAGAGCAGCGCTGGCTTACATTGAGCTCTACGGAGCGGGCTTTGACACCAAGACGGCTGCGTACAAGATTCTCAAGATATTTACCGCAGCCAGCAAGCATCTTGTGACCGAAGGCGTCGGTTCCGGCAGCGCTGTCGTATTCGCAGATGAAAGTGCCGTCTTTATCATGGATTCCCTCAGATACACAGACTACGACGTTGCAGTTTTTCTCGAAGGCAGCATGAACTTTCTGGAGAAATTCTTCTACATCGAAATCGGTTTCCGGAAGATAAATGAGAAGCGGATTGTCTCCAACGTATTTCCGGGCAAGGGCAGCAGCTCCGGTGAGCCAGCCAGCGTGACGTCCCATGATCTCGATGATAGTGACGGATTTTTTCTCATAGACACAGGCGTCCAGGGTGATCTCACGGACGGTGGAGGCTACGTAGCGGGCAGCACTTCCGAATCCGGGAGTATGGTCGGTGTTTACAAGATCGTTATCAATGGTCTTCGGCTCACCGAGGATACGGATGTCGCTGCCGATCTTTTCAGCATAGCGGGAAAGCTTGCTGACGGTATCCATGGAATCGTTGCCGCCGATATAAAAGAACCAGCCGATGTTCATCTCCTCGAATTTCTGAAAAAGCTTCGGATAAACCGGATCCTCCAGGGATTCCGGAAGCTTGTAACGGCAGGAGCCAAGGTAAGCGCCGGGGGTCCAGGTAAGAGCGAGAAGCTGCTCTCCCGGAAGTGCTTCCTGGAAATCAAGGACTGTTCCGTTTAAAAATCCCTCAATGCCGTTGACCATACCATAAACATGGTCGATCTCTTCTGTATGTTTAAGTGCTTCAGATACCACACCGTAAAGACTGCTGTTGATAGCTGCGGTCGGTCCGCCGGACTGTCCTGCGATAAGGTTCTTTTTTGACATTCTGATACCTCCTGGGTGTTGTTTTTTTATATTGTAACAGAAATAGGAGAAGATAACATCTAAAAAAATCACCTTTTTTATAAAAAAATTACTCTATACAAATAATTATATCATAGTAAAATAGTAGTATAGATAGAGAAAAGAGGTGAAAAAAACGATGACAGTAAAAAAAGTACAGTTTGAGAGCATGGATGAAGTGAACCGTTTTCTTGATGTGACGGAGCATTTTCCGTTTGCAGTGGATCTGAAAAGGGGAAGCAGAACGGTAAATGGCAAATCCATTCTTGGAGTTGCATCCATTGGCCTTGGCAGAGAGATGGACTTTTGTGCACATGTGCCGGAGCTTGCGCCGGAGATCACATCCAGTCTTGGTTTTTGCATAAGGTAGGTTTAAGAGGGGAAAAAATAAATAATGGTTGATCGATGGTGAATGAGGATATCGTAAGGTCGCAGAGGCGATGATCGGTATCCTCATTTTTTTATAGATGACAAATGTAAGTATTTAGAAAAAAATCTAAATACTTATTGACTGGGAAATCCGGAAGTGATATATTCTATTTAGAAATATTTCTAAATACTATCCGAAAGGAGGAAGACATACACGATGGCGTTTGCGGAAACCTTCAAGGCACTTTCGGATCCTGTGCGGAGAGAAATCCTGCAGCTTCTGAAAAACGGGAAAATGTCAGCCGGTGAGATCGGAGGACATTTTGACATGACAGGTGCAACCATATCCTATCATCTGAAAATTTTGAAGAAAGCAGATCTTGTGTGGGAGACGAAGGTAAAGAATTTCGTGTATTACGAACTGAATACCACAGTTGTAGAGGAGCTGCTTCTGTGGCTCAGTGATCTGAAAGGGGGAAAGAATGATGAAAGGTGAAGAAAGAAAAGAGTTTCTGAAGGAATATAAAATGTCCCTGATCTCTGGGAGTATCCTTACGATCTCACCGTCACTGGCAGGGATCCTGCTGTGGGACCGTCTGCCGGAGAAGATCGCAACACATTTTGATCAGCATAATCTGGCCAACGGCTGGAGCAGCAAGCCGATGGCAGTTTTTGGAATTCCGTTTCTACTTTTGCTGATCCATCTGTTTTGCGTGTTTTTTACAGCCAATGATCCAAAAAGAAAAAATATCAACAGGCGTATTTTTACCATGGTCCTGTGGCTGGTTCCGGTGGGGTCTGTGATCACCTGCATGTCAATCTATGGTCTTGCTCTGGGTATGGACATTGATATAGGTGTGATCGTGAATATCATGGTGGGGATCATGTTTATCATTCTCGGAAATTACGTTCATAAGGTGAAACAGAATTATACAGTGGGAATGAAGCTTCCCTGGACCTTGAACAGCGAGGAGAACTGGAACCGTACCAACCGTATGACAGGCTGGATACTGATCCTGTCAGGGCTGCTTTTTCTTATGAATTCGCTGCTTCTGAAAACGGAAATAGTTTTTGCGGTAATTTTGCTGGTCATCCTTGTGCCAATGATCTATTCATTTATTCTTTATAAAAAGGGAATCTGAGAAAATAATTTCGGACCGTCACTGTCAGAAAAAAGGCAGTGGCGGTTTCTTTTTTAACAAAAAATAATGTTCAAACAAAGCGGTACGTGATATGATAATGTCATACAAAAGCATTTTCTCGAACACTATAAACAGACAGCAGACAGGAGGGATCATTATGACAGAATTAAGCCGTTTTCAAAAAGATGTGGAAGTTGCTGCCACTGCTCTTGAAATGCGGGCGGAGAACGAGGATGCCAAAGAAGAGGCCATTCATCTTTACCGGAAATTCGGAAGTACCAAGCAGGAGCCGCTGCGGCTGGCAGTTGCCCTGCGGGGATATTTTCTGGAGGAAGGTGTGGAGGAAGAGGAACGCGCGCATTATGGAGCATATCTTAAGAAAAGGATCCGTCCGGCTGTGGAACGCCTGATCCTGGAAGATGACTGGGAAAAGATCGAGAAGCTTTATGAGAACGAATGGTTTGGGGAACAGGAGCTGGAGGTGTTCCTGAAACTGGCTGAAGAGTGGAGGAGACCTGCAGCGCTGATGGGACTTCTCCATTTGAAAAAAGCAAATTATGGATTTAAAGAGAAGAAATTCGAGCTGTGATTTTTTCAGGAAATCGGGAATGGAGGCGGATTCGGTGGAACGGAGGCAGGAAGAGCTTGGAATACATATCCTGGAAAATATAAGGAACGAACTGTACTACTATTTTCCATATCTGGACGGTGCTTTTGCCTGCATTTCCGGGAAGGGCTCAGAGCAGACCGGAACCATTGGAACAGATGGAGCTTTTTTTCTTTTTTCCCCGGAATATCTTCTGAAGCTTTATGTAAAAAGGCCGGAGGCAGTGCGAAGAGGTTATCTTCATATGCTGCTGCACTGTCTGTATCTGCACCTTTTTCGGGAGGATCAGGAGGACAGACGCTTATGGAACCTGGCCTGTGATATTGCGGTGGAACAGATCATTTCCAGGGAAAAGATCCCGATTCTGGAGACAGGCGGCGATGCGAAAAAAATCCGTGAAAAGGTTTTTCATATTCTGGGAGACAGGTCGGATTCCGCAGAAAAGATATGCCGGAAGCTGAAGGAACAGGCTTTTCCGTTTCACCTGGAAGAACTGGAGGAAGCCTTTCATTTTGATGACCACACCCTGTGGGACATCTGCACAGGAGAAAAAGGAAAAAGAACAAAGGAAAAATGGAACAAGCTTCTTTCCTATACTGCCGCAAACCGTCAGGATCACCGGAAACGGCGGGGAAGCCAGAAAGGGGACCAGAAGGAAGAGGCAGGAACGGTAAGATCCGGAAGATATAATTACAAAAAATTCCTCCGTCAGTTTTCTGTGCTGCGGGAAGAGGTGGAGCTGGATACGGAAAGCTTTGATTATATTTTTTATAATTACGGGATGGAGCATTATGGAAATCTTCCGCTGATCGAGCCGCTGGAATATAAGGAAGTGAACCGTCTGGAGGAGCTGGTGATCGCCATTGATACTTCCGGCTCCTGTGATGGAGAGACTGTGCGGAGATTCCTTGGAGAAACGTATTCCATTCTCAGTGAAAAAGAGAATTTTTTCCATAAAATGAAGGTGTACCTGATCCAGTGTGACTGCTGTATCCAGGATGTTAAGGTGATTCATTCCGAGGAAGAATGGAAGGAATACAGCAAAAATATCACCATACAGGGCCGGGGCGGAACAGATTTCCGGCCGGTGTTCCGGTATGTGAAGGAGCAGCAGGAGAAAAAAGAAATCCGCAGTCTTAAGGCTCTGATCTATTTTACAGACGGGGACGGGATATATCCCGGAAGCAAACCGGATTATGAAACGGCCTTTGTATTTTTACATAAAACAGAAAAAATGGAGCTTGTTCCGCCTTGGGCGATCCGGCTTGTGGCAGAGCAGGAAGGAGTGCGTTACAGAACATGAACATAAAAGAGGCAAAAGAAGAGATCAAACATACCTTACTGGCTTACAACCGGAAGGATGCAGCCGGGCGCTATACATTTCCCAAACTCCGGCAGCGTCCCATCCTGCTTATGGGGCCTCCCGGAATCGGGAAAACAGCGATCATGGAGCAGGTGGCAGAGGAATGCGAGGTAGGTCTGGTAGCCTATACCATCACCCACCATACAAGACAGAGTGCGGTAGGACTGCCAAGGATCGTGACCCGGTGCTACAACGGAAAAGAGGTCAGCATCACAGAGTATACCTTAAGCGAGATCATTGCTTCTGTGTACGATTGTATGGAACGTACCGGAAAGAAGGAGGGAATCCTGTTTATCGATGAGATCAACTGTGTCTCCGAGACACTTGCGCCTACCATGCTGCAGTTCCTTCAGAACAAGACCTTCGGAAGCCACAGTGTGCCGGAAGGATGGCTGATCGCGGCAGCAGGAAATCCTCCGGAATATAATAAATCGGTCCGGGAGTTTGATATTGTAACACTGGACCGTGTGCGGAGGATGGATATCGAGGCAGATCTTGAGGTGTGGATGGAGTATGCCTGGAAAAAGGAGATCCACGGATCAATCTTGGCTTATCTCGGCATGAAAAAGGATCATTTTTATTCTGTGGAGAATACAGTGGACGGGAAATTCTTCGTGACAGCAAGAGGCTGGGAAGACCTGTCTGAGATCCTGAAGGCTTATGAGGAGCTGGGCGTGGAGATCACGGAGAATCTGATCGGGGAGTATTTATGCAGAGAGGAGATCGCAAGAAGCTTTTTTGCCAGCTATCAGCTGTACAGGAAGTACGGAGAGGACTATGGCCTGGAACGTCTGCTTTCCGGAGAGATGCCGGAGGAGGAACAGCGGAAAAAGGTAAAAATGGCGAAGGATGCTTCCTTTGAGGAACGCTTCCTTGTGACAGGGCTTCTGCTTGACGGTCTGAACGGAAGTTTTCTGACCTATGAGAAGATGGATGGTGAGACAGGTGCTGTTTATCAGGAACTTCTGCATCTGAAAGCTTTTCTTCAGGATAAAAAGGACATGACGGCGCTGGATGAATTTACAGATATGAAGAAGAAAAGTTTGGCTGTCCGTCTGGAGGCGGAGCTTCTTACCGCAGATCAGCAGACTACGGAAGAGCTTGTGATCCGCACTCTGGAGGAATTCAGCCTTACTATCCGAAAGGAGCATATCACAGAAACAGAGGCTGGCTTTGAACGGATCCGGCAGCTGTTTACAGAAATGGCGGAGAAGAGAAAGGCCTGTGCGAAAAAGATCAGCGGGGAGCTGGAACAGGCATTTACATTTATGAAAGAATGCTTCGGGGACGGACAGGAAACGGTGCTTTTTGTTACCGGACTGACCAGGAACAGCCATGCGGCGGCCTTTATCCGGGAGTATGGTTGTGATCCTTATTTTGCCTGTAGTGAGAAGCTTCTTTACCGGAAACAGGAGAAAAAGCTTCAGGAGGAATGTGCATCACTATTAGAAATATGAATGATCCCTTAACGAATACTTATGACTGAAAGGGGCCTGACATCTTGACAGGAGGGCTTGTGAGGTGATACGGTAACGGTGTCGAAAACAAAAATCAAATAACCGAATGATGAGGTGTGAGAACATGCAGGAATTAAAACCAATCAAAGAAGGTAAAGTACGTGAGATCTATGACAATGGAGACAGTCTGATCATGGTTGCAACAGACCGTATCAGCTGCTTTGACGTAATTCTGAATAACGAAGTTACAAAGAAAGGTGCTGTACTGACCCAGATGTCCAAATTCTGGTTTGACATGACTGAGGACATTCTTCCGAACCACATGATCTCTGTAGATACCAAGGATATGCCGGAGTTTTTCCAGCAGGAGAAATTCGAAGGAAAATCCATGATGTGCCGTAAACTGAACATGCTGCCGATCGAGTGTATCGTACGTGGATACATCACAGGAAGCGGCTGGGCAAGCTACAAGGAGAACGGCACTGTATGCGGCATTAAGCTTCCGGAGGGACTGAAGGAATCCGACAAGCTGCCTGAGCCGATCTACACACCATCTACCAAGGCTGAGATCGGTGATCACGATGAGAATATTTCCTTTGAGCAGAGTATCGATCATCTTGAGAAATACTTCCCGGGAAAAGGACGCGAGTATGCAGAAAAGCTTCGTGACAACACCATTGCTCTTTACAAAAAATGTGCAGAGTATGCACTCAGCAAGGGAATCATCATTGCAGATACAAAATTCGAGTTTGGTCTTGATGAGGACGGAAACATGGTCATCGGTGATGAGATGCTGACACCGGACAGCTCCCGTTTCTGGCCGGCAGAAGGCTATGAACCAGGACATGGTCAGCCATCCTTTGACAAACAGTTTGCACGTGACTGGCTGAAAGCCAATCCGGACAACGACTGGACACTTCCGCAGGAGATCGTTGACAAGACTATTGAGAAATATCTCCAGGCATACAAAATGCTTACAGGAAAAGAACTGGCCTGAAAAATAACAGCAGCTCTGAAATAGAACATACCTTACAAGCCGCTTCGGATACCCATTCCGAGGCGGCTTCTTTCTGTATAAAACAGGACAAAAACAAAACGGTTGCAAGAAAACGGAGGGATATTTATAATAAATACAGAAACCAGATGATCCTGACAGATTTAAAGGAGTGTGATTATGAGCAGGAAAAACAAGGTGAAAAAGAAAAAAACAGTTGGAGATCATATTCTGACGATCGTTCTGATCGTGGCAATCTGTATTTTCTGTTATGCAGCTTTTAACCTTTATCATATTTATACAGAATATAAAAAAGGAACCGATGAATATAACAGCATTTCCGAAATGGCAGTGACAGAACGTGATCCGGACCAGGTGGAAGAGATAGATCAGCCGGATGAACAGCCTGTAGCACCTGTGAGCATTGATTTTGATTCTCTCAGGAGTATCAATGAGGATGTGATCGGCTGGATCTATATGGAAGCATTGCCTGAGATCAGTTATCCGGTGGTACAGGGAGAGGATAATAATTTTTATCTGCACCAGACATATGAGAAAAATTATAATTTTGCGGGAACGATCTTTATTGATTATGAGAACAAAAGAGATTTCAGCGATTGTAATACCCTGGTGTACGGACACAACATGAAGAATGGTTCCATGTTTGGAATGCTGAAAAAGTACAGAGCGGATGAGACGCTTTATAATACCAGCAAATATTTCTGGATCCTCACACCGGAAAAAGATTACCGGTATGAGATCATTGCAGCGTATACGACTTCTGTAAACAGCGATACGTATACCTTATTTAAAGGACCTGGCAAAGAGTTTCTGGAATATGAGAAAAAAATGTTCCAGAATTCGGAGATCAGAACAGATGCCATTGCAAGTGAAGCCAATGTGAAGGATAAGATCGTTACATTATCAACCTGTACCGGCAATCAGGCAACACGTTTTGTGGTACAGGGAAAAAGAGTGAATGCGGTGAACCCACAGTAGAGCTTTTGCGGATAAGTTTGGGAGGAAATGATATGGGAAATGAGATAGAAAAATTACAAAAGATCATTGATGAGAGCAGAAATATTGTATTTTTCGGCGGCGCAGGTGTTTCAACAGAAAGCGGGATCCCGGATTTTCGAAGCCAGGCCGGACTGTATAACCAGAAATATGATTACCCGCCGGAGACGATCTTAAGCCATACATTTTTTATGCGAAAACCTGAGGAATTCTTTAAATTTTACAGAGATAAGATGCTTTGTGATACTGCAAAACCGAATGCGGCACATCTTAAGCTGGCGGAGATGGAGCAAACAGGAAAGCTGAAGGCTGTGATCACTCAGAATATCGATAATCTTCACCAGATGGCAGGAAGTAAAAAGGTCCTGGAGCTTCACGGAAGCGTTTACCGAAATCATTGTATGAAATGCGGGAAATTCTATGATTTTAAATATATGAAGGAATCGAAAGGTGTTCCGCGGTGTAGCTGCGGCGGCATGATCAAGCCGGATGTGGTCCTTTATGAGGAAGGGCTGGATGACTATACGATCCAGGAATCAGTAAGAGTGATCTCAGAGGCGGAGGTGTTGATCATTGGGGGAACTTCTCTGGCGGTATATCCGGCAGCAGGCCTGATCGATTATTTCCGGGGAAATCATCTGGTGGTGATCAATAAGGCACCGACACCGAGGGATAAATATGCGGATCTTCTTATTAAAGAACCGATCGGGCAGGTGTTTTCTCAGATAAGAGTCTGAAAATATGGGAACCTGGGATGATCTGCAAAATAAAAATGAGGAGTATCAAATGGGATTAAATTATGAAGTTGGAGATATTGTCACACTGAAGAAGGCTCATCCCTGTGGCAGTAAAGAATGGGAGATCCTTCGCGTAGGAGCGGATTTCCGCCTGAAATGCAAGGGCTGTGGACATCAGATCATGGTGGCACGTAAGCTGGTTGAGAAAAATACACGAGATTTGAAAAAAATTGAAAAAAATTAAATTTATGCTTTACATCACGGGAGAGATGTGCTAGAATCAACAATCGTGATATATTTCATATCCTTGCTCTTTGACAGGCAAAGGGCCAAAAGACCATAAGGAGGTTAAGACAAGCATGAACAAGTACGAGTTAGCATTAGTTGTGAGCGCTAAGCTTGAGGACGAAGCACGTGACGCTGTAGTTGAGAAAGCAAAAGGCTACATCACACGTTACAACGGCGTGATCACAGAAGTTGAAGAATGGGGTAAGAAGAAATTAGCTTACGAGATTCAGAAAATGCATGAAGGCTTCTACTATTTTATTCAGTTTGAAGCAGATTCTCAGTGCCCGGCGGAGATCGAGAGACATGTCCGCATCATGGACAATGTATTAAGATACCTGGTTGTCAAGAAAGAGGCATAATTTTTGCAGCGGATTTTTGAAAACACCATTAAGAACCTGTTCAGTTAAGTGAAATCATAAGAGAGGTAGAACGATGAACAAAGTAATATTAATGGGACGCTTGACAAGAGATCCTGAGGTAAGATATTCCGCAGGAGAAAATGCCCTGGCAATCGCCAGATATACACTGGCAGTTGATCGCAGATTCCGTCGTGACGGAGAGGCAAGTGCAGATTTTATCAGCTGTGTTTCTTTCGGACGTACAGCAGAATTTGCGGAAAAGTATTTCAGACAGGGACTGAAAATTGCAGTTACGGGACGTATCCAGACAGGAAGCTATACGAACCGTGAGGGACAGAAGGTTTATACGACAGAGGTTGTTGTTGAGGATCAGGAATTTGCTGAGAGCAAAGCATCAAGCGACAGCTATGCAGCAGCTCATCCGAGAACAGAGGCAGCACCTGCAACGTCTATGCCGAGTCCGAGCGCAGCAAGCGCCGACGGCTTCATGAACATTCCAGATGGAATTGATGAGGAGCTGCCGTTCAATTAGAACATCTGATCAAGACAGATGAGACGAATAAGATAGGAGGAAACAATCATGGCTTACAATAGAGGCGAGAGACCAGATTCTCCGATGAAGAGAAGAGGCGGACGCAGAAGAAAAAAAGTTTGTGTATTCTGCGGTAAAGAGAATAACGAGATCGATTACAAGGATGTAGCAAAGTTAAGAAAGTATGTTTCCGAGAGAGGTAAAATTCTCCCGAGAAGAATTACAGGTAACTGTGCGAAACATCAGAGAGCACTGACAGTTGCTGTTAAGAGAGCACGTCATATGTCCCTGATGCCATACGTTCAGGACTAATTCTGATCTTATACGGGGTCGTTGCGAAACAGATGAGCAGTCATCTGGAGGCAGCGGCCTTGTTTTTTTTATGAGCAAAATAGATTTTATCATTGCTATGGAATTATAATAAGGAATCTGGTATAATGTTAAATAACTTGTGGGTTAAATTACATTAAGAACAGGAAAAAGCAATGAACAACAAAGTTAAATTCAAGGGGCCTATGAAACACTTCATGCGCTGGCCGCTGTACCTTTCGGTCCTGGTCGTGCTGCTGGACCTGCTGGTGTTTATTGTAAGTGTAAAGGCCGGAATTCTGGTGTCTGTAGGTACTGTGATCTATATTTTTATCGCAGTACAGCTTTTTCGATATCACAAACCGCTGATCATCAATGATATGATCGCATTTGCCAATCAGTATGATGTGGTAGAAAAGCGGATGCTGGAAGAACTGGCGCTTCCTTATGCCATTATGGATATGGAAGGCCGCATGATCTGGTCCAACCGTATTTTTTCAGAGATCACGGGGAGAGATCAGTTTTATAAAAAAAATATCAGCACAGTTTTCCCGGATATTACTCCGGACAAGCTTCCTGTAGCCGATGAACCGGAAATTTCTGAGATGAGTATACATTTCGGGGATCGGATCTATCGGGTTTCCATGCAGCGGGTGACTATGGGTGAAGTAGTCAGCCATGCGGATATTCTGGAGAATATGTCCCAGAATGTCAGTCTGATCGCCATGTATCTTTATGATGAAACAGAGCTTAAGGAATACATCCAGAAAAATGAGGATAACAAGCTTGTTGTAGCACTGGCTTATCTGGATAATTATGAAGAAGCACTGGAGAGCGTGGAGGATGTGAGAAGATCTCTGCTTATCGCACTGATCGACCGAAAGATCACCAAGTATTTTTCCAACTTTGACGGCCTTGTGAAGAAACTGGAGAAAGATAAATATCTTCTGATCATGCGCCAGAGTTCACTGGAAACACTAAAGGAACAGCGTTTTCATATCCTGGATGAGGTTAAGACGGTTAACATCGGAAATGAAATGGCTGTGACATTAAGTATTGGAATCGGTCTGAATGCTTCTACGTATATCCAGAATTACGAATATGCCAGAATTGCCATTGAGATGGCACTGGGCCGTGGCGGTGATCAGGTAGTGATCAAAAATGAAAATAATATTACCTACATTGGCGGCAAGGCACAGCAGATGGAGAAATCAACCCGAGTGAAGGCACGAGTGAAGGCTCAGGCTCTGAAGGAATTTATGAGCACCAAGGATCGAGTGGTGGTTATGGGACACAAGATCACAGATGTGGATGCTCTGGGAGCTGGGATCGGTATTTACCGTGCCGGTAAGACTCTTGGTAAGCCGGTGCATATTGTAATCAATGATCCGACCACATCCATTCGGCCGCTGATGAGTGGATTTATGGAAAATCCGGATTATGAGCCGTCCATGTTTGTGGACAGTAATCAGGCCAAAGAACTGGTGGATAACAATACGGTAGTAATTGTGGTGGATACCAACAAGCCAAGCTATACCGAATGCCAGGATCTTCTCTATATGACAAAGACCATTGTGGTATTGGATCATCACCGCCGCGGCAGCGAGGTGATCCAGAATGCAGTTCTGTCCTATGTGGAGCCATATGCATCCTCAAGCTGCGAGATGATCGCAGAGATCCTGCAGTATTTTGCAGACGGGCTGAAGCTTCGCAGTATTGAGGCGGACTGTATTTATGCGGGTATCATGATCGATACCAACAACTTTACAACAAGAGCGGGTGTGCGTACCTTTGAGGCAGCAGCATTCCTGCGCAGATGCGGAGCAGATGTGACACGTGTACGTAAGATGCTCCGGGATAATATTGATTCCTATAAGGCGAGAGCGGAGGCAGTTCGTACTGCGGAGATCTACAGAGATTATTTTGCCATTGCAAGATGTCCGAGTGAAGGCCTGGAAAGTCCTACCGTTGTAGGAGCACAGGCGGCCAATGAGCTGCTCAATATCGCAGGAGTCAAGGCATCTTTTGTTCTTACCAGCTATAATAATGAGGTTTACATCAGTGCCAGAGCCATTGATGAAGTGAATGTACAGGTCATGATGGAACGGATGGGCGGCGGCGGACATCTGAATATTGCCGGTGCACAGGTGAAAGACACCATGGATGAGACCGAAAGAATGCTGAAAGAAATTATAGACCAGTTATATCAGGAAGGGGACAAATAGAAATGAAAGTAATTCTTCTGGAAGATGTTAAATCCCTGGGTAAAAAGGGACAGATCGTAAATGTAAGTGACGGATATGCAAGAAACATGATCCTGCCAAAAAAGCTTGGTGTTGAAGCTACATCCAAGAATCTCAATGACCTGAAACTCCGTAAGGCAAATGAAGAAAAGGTTGCACAGGAAAATCTGGACGCTGCCAAGGCATTTGCAGAGGAGCTTTCCACAAAGGAGGTTATCCTTACTCTGAAGGTAGGTGAAGGCGGAAGAACATTCGGTTCTGTATCCTCAAAAGAAATCTCAGAGGCAGCCAAAAAACAGCTGAATCTTGATATCGATAAGAAAAAGCTCCAGCTGGAGAATCCGATCCGTAACCTGGGTGTTACCAATGTTCCGGTACGACTTCATCCGAAGGTAACCGGAAGTCTCAAAGTCTGGGTAAAAGAGGCGTAATCAATGGAAGAAGCACTGATCAAGAGGATTCTGCCTCACAGTATTGAGGCAGAGCAGTCAGTGATCGGATCCATGATCCTGGATCGTGATGCGATCCTGGTGGCTTCCGAGATCCTGACCAGTGATGATTTTTATCAAAAACAATATGGCATCATTTTTGATGCCATGGTGGAGCTCTGTAATGAAGGACAGCCGGTAGATCTGATCACTCTGCAGAATCGTCTCAAGGAGAAAGAGCTTCCGCCGGACATCAGCAGTATGGAATATGTCCGTGATCTGATCGCAGCAGTTCCTACATCAGCCAATGTGAAATACTATGCCAATATCGTAAGCGAAAAGGCAGTTCTCCGTCGGCTGATACGGACTACGGAAGAAGTTGCCAATGCCTGTTATCTGGAAAAGGACAGTACGGAAACCATACTTGAGGAATCCGAGAAAAAGCTGTTTAATATTTTGCAGAGAACAAATGGCAGCGATTATGTGCCGATCCAGCAGGTTGTGTTGAATGCAGTCAGCAATATTGAGAAGGCTTCCAAGCTGAAGGGCTCCGTTACCGGGATCCCGACCGGATTTGTGGATCTGGATTATAAGACTTCCGGTATGCACGCGTCCGATCTTGTACTGATCGCAGCTCGACCTTCCATGGGAAAAACTGCCTTTGTATTGAATATTGCCCAGTATATGGCGTTTCGTAAAGATGTGACCGTGGCTATTTTCAGTCTGGAGATGTCCAAGGAGCAGCTGGTAAACCGTCTTCTTGCTATGGAATCTCACGTGGATTCCCAGAATCTCCGTACCGGAAATCTGAAAGATGAGGACTGGACGAAGCTGGTAGAAGGAGCGGATATTATCGGTGGCTCCAATCTTATTATTGATGATACACCTGGAATCTCCATTGCGGAGCTTCGTTCCAAATGCAGAAAATATAAGCTTGAGCATAATCTAGGGATCATCATGATCGATTATCTTCAGCTGATGAGCGGAAGTGGAAAATCGGATTCCAGACAGCAGGAAATTTCAGATATTTCACGATCGCTGAAAGCGTTGGCAAGAGAGATCGATGTACCGGTAATTGCGTTATCACAGCTTAGCCGTGCAGTGGAACAGAGACCGGATCACAGGCCGATGCTTTCGGATCTTCGAGAGTCCGGAGCTATTGAACAGGATGCGGATGTGGTCATGTTTATCTATCGAGATGATTATTATCACAAAGATACCGAGAAGAAAGACATTGCGGAAATTATCATAGCCAAGCAGAGAAACGGTCCGATCGGAACTGTGGAGCTGGTATGGTTGCCGAGATATACCCAGTTTGTAAATATGAAAAAATAGAGCCGTGCAGACGGTAAATGAAAGGCTGTCAGGATGAAAGCTTATAGTTATCCTGATGGCCTTTTGTATTTTTGTCTGTGTGATCGTGGAGTTCGGGATGCTATGGATATAGGCAAAGAGTCATATTTGGTAAAATTATGTCAACCGATTATTCTTGCTATTTCTTGATCTCAGGGGTTATACTGTAGACAGCAGCAGTGAATCTCTATATAAGGGGGCGTTCACAATGGAAAAAAGATATACAGTCAGACAGGCCGTAACACTGACCGGAGTGAAATCTTATGTCCTGCGTTACTGGGAGGAAGAACTGGAGCTTCGGATCGGACGCAATGAACTGGGACATCGCTATTATACACCGTTTGATATCCAGCTTTTTCTTAAAATAAATGAGCTGAAAAGTAAAGGACTTCAGTTGAAAGCAATCCGTACACTGATCCCACCGGAGGCAAGAAAGGCAGATACACCGGATTTTTCAGAATCTGGTATCAGGATCCTGGATGGAGAAGCTGTTGAGCTTGAAGATATCCCAATGAAAAAAACGGGATCTGAAAAGGAGTTCATGGAAAAAACGGAATCCGGGAATACAGAGAAGTGCGGAGCAGATAACGATAAGATACTGGAGTTTCAAGAAATCATGGAACGCCTGATCCGTGAGGAAATGCAAAGAAAGAAAGAAGGAGAGTACCGGTGTCGTTCTCTGGATGAAGCGATCCGCAGGCAGCAGCAGGCAAGAAGAGAAGCGGCAGCTTCCTGTGAGGGAAAAAAGAATAAAAAAAACAGAAAAGGCTGCCGGTAAACCGGTAGCCTCATTCATTATAGCAGCTTATCAAGCTAATGATGCATTACTCAGCAGAGATAGCACCAACTGGACAGGCCTCAGCGCATGTTCCGCAGTCAACACAAGCGTCTGCGTCGATTACATAATGCTCGTCTCCCTGAGAAATAGCCTCGTTCGGGCACTCACCCTCACATGTTCCACAGCTAACGCACTCGTCAGAAATTACATATGCCATAATTGATATCCTCCTTTTAAATTGTGTATTATATGTATCCCCTACCAGGGATTCTATTCCCATTCTAATATATCTGCATAAAGAATACAAGTATAAATTTATAAACAAAACTGAAAATTCGTAACCCGTTGATTCCATTCCGGATTCGTATTATAATAGCAGAACGGAATGAAAATATTTCGATAAAACAGTAAAGGAGAATACAATCATGGCAAAAGTTACAAAGAGCATGCTGATCGGAGAACTGCTCACTGTAGACCCGAATATCGCACCGATCCTGATGAGAGCAGGAATGCATTGTCTTGGCTGCCCGTCTTCACAGATGGAATCTCTGGAAGAAGCAGCAATGGTCCATGGCCTGGACGCAGATGTCCTCGTAGCTCAGATCAATGATTTTCTTGGTGAGTAATAAACAGAAGCTTTTTTGCTGAAACAAAAGGACCGCTGTCGGGAAATGCAGATCATATGGATCGCATTCCGACAGCGGTTTGTTTGTCTGTAGGATATTTGGTTTGTCAGATATTCAGAAGCTTCTGAAGTGCATGATCAGCGATCAGTGCACAGTGCTCTCTGAGGTAGGCTTCACCGGCTGGTGTGAATGCGCGGCCGATGCCATACTCGGAAAGGATATTGCAGACCTTGTTAAATTCTTCAGGTGTACAGTCTGACTGATGAAGTACCAGCTGATAGACACCGTCTTCTCCTTCACGATAGAGAGTATTATCACCGGTAAAGAAACCATTCATACCATGAGATGCGGCAATAACATCATCCAGCCCCGGGAAAGAGTACAGGCGTATAAGCTTTACAGAACTCTCAGCCGGTTGCTGTGATGCATCCGGAGTTTCTGTTGCCTGAGAGGCGGAAGTTTCCGCCCTTTTTTCTTCCGGTTTCTGTGAAAGATCCTTAAGCTTGGATTCACAGAGCTTCTGGAAGATATCGATGATATTGTCAGCGCCATCGATCTCTACGGTATCGGAAGGTTTGTTGCCCTTGAAGGGTGCAAATTTGGAAAAACGTGTATCCAGTTCTTCAGGATCTTCCACTTTAGTGATAATGAGGATAATACTTTCGGCATTGACAGGAATAGCCTCAATCATCAGAGGAATATTATCTGCTTCAAAACCAAATTGTATCTGTGCCTGCTGCATCATATCACGAAAGAGACGTTTGGCTTTTTCGGTACCGTATGCAAGTTCGCTGATACGGATCTGATGACTGTCCAGATCTTCTTTCGTCAGGGTACAGCGGATCTGATTTTCATTGATTTTTTCTATTTTCATATGATCACATCCTATAGGTAAATAAATTTAATCTTTTACATACTGTATTATATAACAGTTATACACAAGATGTAAAGATGCAGAAACCGGAGAAAAAAGAAAATTTCTGATTCTTTTATAAAAGACTTGCATCTGAAGGGAAATCAGGTATAATGAAAAGCAGAAAAGCTGTCTCCTCCCGGAAGCAAGAAGACAGTAACGATAACTTAAAGTCATATTTTTCTGAAGATAAGGATTCTGTGTGAAATTCATCGGCGAGTCTGTCGGTACACAGAGAAATTTCCCCCATTTTATTATTTATATTTTATTACAAGTATCATCCTAACAGGGAAGTTGCAGCTTTTCGAGAACCATTGCTGGTGTTTTCTGAAAATCTAACCAGGAAAGGAGGTCGGGATACGCCAAATATATCACAGGAAAAAAAGAAATCCGCAAAACCCCTTCGAAGGGAGCTGGAGCTTTATCGTGAGAACGGAGTTTCTCTTTATCTCGATGGAGCACCAAGCACTCCGAAAAAAATCGCAAAAGCCTGTCAGATTGCGGAAAACGGGGTCTATATGCGGGATTATACGGAAGATGAAGACGGCCATATCGCCTGTGTAAGCTTTGATCTTATTCGCAAAGAATGACCGTACATAAGAAAAAACGGTTCCCCGGATAACGATCATCCCCTGCACTCATGCATACCATACGGGGAACCGAAATTCTAAAGAAATTGTGAAAAATTATTAAAAGTCGATTTTTATAACGAAATGTAGACAAGATATGTTATAATGAAACAAATTATGACATTTTATACCGAAAGGAAAAAAACATGATAAAAAAACACATACCGGTCCTTGTGGTAGGTCTGCTGATCGTTCTGGTCGCTCTTGCCGGAGGGGCTGTTTACGGGATCAATAAGCTTATACCAAGCAGGAAACAGATGGATCTGACAGAATACTATGGCCAGAATGCAGACGGTGAGGCTGCGTTGATACTTGGAACTGAGAAACTGGAAGAGAAGGCACTTATCTCAGGAGAAGATGTATATCTTCCGCTGGATGTAGTGAACGGATATTTGAATCAGAGATATTACTGGGATAGCGAAAACAAGAAGATACTGTATGCAACACCATCCAGTCTCACAGAGGAAACGGCTTCAGATAAGGCAGACGGAAACGTGTGGCTGAAGGATGACACGGTTTATCTGAAACTGGATTATGTAAAAAAGTATACAGATATCGATTCTTATATAGAGCAGGATCCTGCAAGGGTTGCGATACAGTACAAATTTACCAATGTGGAGACCGTGACCACGAAGAAAGATACCGTGATCCGTTACCGGGGCGGGATCAAGGCGCCGATCCTTTCCAAACTGGCGAAGAATACAGTTCTCCGGCTGATGAATGAAGGAGAGGACTGGGATCAGGTGGCAACCGATGACGGTTACATCGGTTATATTCAGAAGAAAAAAGTAAGTGCTGTGGATACAACGGATTATGAAAGGGATTTTAAAACAGAGTCCTATACATATCTTACCATGGATGAGCCGGTGAACCTGGCATGGCACCAGGTTACCAGCACAGATGCAAACAGCTATTTCGCAGATGCGGTACAGAATATGACAGGCGTGAATGTGATCTCTCCAACCTGGTTTTCTGTAACAGATAACTCCGGAAATATTTCAAGTCTTGCATCTGGGGAGTATGTGATGCAGGCACATGAAAAAGGACTGAAGGTATGGGGACTGGTGGATAATTTTAATGAGAACATGAGTACCACAGAAGTTCTTTCAAAAACCAGTTCAAGGCAGAATCTGGAGAATCAGCTGATCACTTATGCACTGAAAGCAGGACTGGATGGAATCAATGTTGATTTTGAATCTTTGAGCGAAGGAGTAGGAATCCATTTCCTTCAGTTTTTAAGAGAACTTTCTATCCAGTGTCACGCCAATAATTTGGTACTGTCTGTAGATAATCCGGTTCCGGAAGATTTTACCAGTCATTATGACCGTGCGGAGCAGGGCAAGGTTGTGGATTATGTGATCATTATGGGCTATGATGAGCATTACGTAGGCTCCGATGCCGGTTCTGTGGCATCTCTGCCATGGGTAGAACAGGGGGTTAAGGATACGCTTTCAGAAGTAGCGGCTCAACGGACGATCCTTGCGATTCCGTTCTACACAAGGCTCTGGAAGACTACAGATGGCGGTGCACTGACAAGTGAGGCCATCGGTATGGATCAGGCACAGCAGACGATCAGTGATAACGGAGCAGAAACATACTGGGACAAGAAGACAAGTCAGAATTATGGAACCTATGAAGGGGACGGTGCCACATACCAGATCTGGCTGGAGGACTCTAAGTCTATTGCGGAAAAGGTTAAACTGATCAAAAAATACAAACTGGCAGGTGTGGCAGAGTGGAAGCTTGGATTCGAGAACAGCGGGATCTGGAGCGTGATCACAGAAAACCTGTCATAAACAGAAGAAAACATTGTGATCTTCACAATGCTAAAAACACTCCCGGCAACATATATTAAAATAAATATGCCGGGGGTGTTTTGTGTTGAAAAAACATTTCATAGAATTGGCAATGGCAGTTCTTATGCTGGTCTGTTTTTATATTCTGTCATGGGAAGCGGCAGAAACTGCAGGCAGACTTATAGATGTATCTGGAAATATAAAAGCAGATCAGGTGATCCTGGTGGATGCCGGTCATGGCGGTGTGGATTCCGGAATGGTGGGAATCGGTGGACTGAAGGAAAAAGGAATCAATCTGGATATTGCCATGAAGCTAAAAACGATCCTGGAAAAAAAAGGCCTTGCCGTAGTAATGACCCGGGAAGAAGATAAAGGTCTTTATGAAAATGGTACAAAAAATATGAAAGCACAGGATCTGCAGAATCGTATTGAACAGATCCGGAAATATGAACCGGTGCTTTCTGTGAGTATCCACCAGAACAGCTACAGTGATCCCGGAGTAAAAGGCCCGCAGGTATTTTATTATGAGGATTCGGAAGGCGGAAAAGAACTGGCACTTGCGATCCAGGAAAACATGAACCGGAAGCTTTCCATTGCACGGCCGCGGGTGGCAAAAGGAAACAGAACCTATTATCTTCTGAAGAGAAGTCCGGGTGTGATCAATATCGTAGAATGTGGATTTCTTACAAATCCGGAGGAAGCCGCCCTGCTTCAGACAGAGAAGTATCAGAGAAAGGTAGCAGAGGCTGTGGCTGATGGAATCGTTACATATCTGAAAAAACAGAAGGAAAACGAAAATAATTGAAAAAAATGTGAATAGCCTTTTCATAGGAAGGTGATTCTGCTATACTTTACGTGAATTAAGGAGAATCCTATGCTTGGAATCATTTATCTTATATTATGTATGTTAACAGGAATGGAAATGGCAGGATGTCTGTTTCCGCGTCAAACAACTGAAAGAGGAAACAGGATATGGGTGGTCCTGCCGGCAGCGTTTGGGATGGGAATCCTGATGCTGACCTGGGCAGTCTATATTCTTTCCTGGATGTTCAGCATATGCGCGGGGGCAGAGCATCCTCTTTTTTATGGAAATCTGATCGTATTTCTGGTAGATATCCTGCTGCTTTCGGGAATCTTCCGGTGGAAAAAGAAAAAACAGCAAAAAATGTTTGTGATATCTGAACGGATGATCAGCAGAAAATGGATCCTGAAAAAAGAGCTTCTGCTTTTTGGCATTTTGACGGTTTTTGTGACCTGGATGATGTTTTACGTTTTTCATATGAAAGACGGCATTCTGTACTCCGGCTTTTCGGTATACGGAGATTATGCACCCCACACGGCAATGATGCGATCTTTTTCAAGGGGAAATAATTTTCCTACCCAGTATCCGCATTATGGCGGGCAGGATGTGAAATATCATTTTATGTTCCAGTTCCTTGTGGGAAATCTGGAGTATCTGGGCCTTCGTCTTGATCTGGGATATAATCTGGTAAGCATCCTGTCTCTGGCGGGATTTCTTATGGTGCTTTACGGGATCAGCTACCGGATGTTCAAAAGCTTCTGGGCAGGGGCAGCTGCCATTGTTTTCTTTTTTTTTCGCAGCGGAACAGCGCTCTGGCGTTATCTGTGGGAACATCTTCAGGCGAGGGACCTTGTACGGACTCTGGAAGAAAATACGGCGTTTATCGGTTATACTACCAATGAAAACTGGGGATTATGGAATTTCAATGTATATCTGAACCAGCGTCATCTGGCTTTCGGCCTTCTGATGGCAGCTGTAGCGGTATGGATCTTTATGGATTGGGTGGAAGCCGGATGTAGTCACAAGGAGCAGGGCTTTTTGTGGGTCCGTAATCGCTTTTTTACAAAAGAAGCCTGGATCTGCAGAAATGTGGGTACGGCGATCCTTCTGGGGCTGTTTCTGGGATTAACTGCCTTCTGGAACGGGGCTGCGCTGATCGGCGGCCTTCTGATCCTTGCCGGACTGGCAGTGTTTTCTGACGGTAAGCTGGATTATGCGATCTGTGCCGGACTGGCAGTGCTTTTTTCGGAACTGCAGTCGAAGATCTTTGTGTCGGGAAGTGTTATGAGTCCATCCTTTTACTGGGGCTTTCTGGCAGACAATAAAAGCATTTCCGGTGTACTCTGGTATCTGGTGGAGATCAGTGGATTTTTCTTTGTGGGAATGATCGTGGCAGCAGTATTTCTGAAGAGAGGTCAGCGGGCAGTGCTGATGGGCTGTTTGCTTCCAATGGCATTTGCATTTCTGGTATCTCTGACTCCGGACATCAATGTCAATCATAAATATGTGATGATTTCCTATGCCTTTGTGACAGTTTTCTGGGGATGGATCGTAAGATGTGTTTTCCTTGCAGGGAAAAACAGCTGGAAGAAATGGGCCGGTCGCGCAGCGGCAGCGGTCCTTTGTATCTGTCTTAGTGCAACGGGAATCTATGATTACGTGATCATCTTAAGAGACAACGATTCCGCACACAGGATGACTGTAAATATGGAAAGCAGCCTGACGGACTGGCTCAGTGCAAATCTTAAGAAAAATGATCTTCTGCTGACACCGGAATATACCATGAACGAGGTCACTATGTCCGGTGCCATGCTGTATTGCGGATGGCCTTATTATGCATGGTCTGCAGGGTACGATACGGGCTATCGTGCCGGCCAGGCAGTGCTCATGTATACCACGGATGATCCGGAGCTACTGAAAGCTACCGTAAAACAGGAAAAGATCACATATATCCTGTTTGAGGAGGATATGGAATTTGAACAGCAGGAATGTCGTGAGGATATCATCAGGGAGACATATCCACTGGTGTATACCTCAGAGGATGGGAGAATAAGAATCTATGAAACATGACAGCTTATATATCATTATGCCGGCATATAATGAAGAAAAAAATATCGGGACCGTGATCGAGCAATGGTATCCGGTAGTGGAGAGGATCGGCGGGGACAGCCGCCTGGTGATCCTGAATGATGGCAGCAAAGATGCGACCTACAAAAAAATACAGAATTATCAGAAAAATCATGACCGTCTTATCGGAATCGATAAACCGAATGAAGGACATGGAGGAACAATCCTTCGGGGATATCGTTACGCAGTAGAAAAAGGTGCCGATTATATTTTTCAGACGGATTCAGACGGCCAGACACTTCCGGAGGAATTCTGGCAGTTTTGGGAAAAACGCAAAAAGTGCGGGCTTCTTATCGGTTACCGGCAGAAGAGAGAGGACGGGCTTTCCAGGATTTTTGTGACAAGAATACTGCGGCTTGTGCTTTTCCTTATTTTTGGAACCTGGGTAAAAGATGCAAATACGCCATATCGGCTGATGGAGGGAAAACAGCTCGCCAAAGTACTGAAGCGTATCCCAGGCGGATTTTTCCTTTCCAATGTGCTGATGACAGTGATCTATGAAAAACATCATCTTTATGTGGAATATATCCCCATCACATTCCGACCGAGACAGGCCGGAAAAAACTCTATCAACATGAAACGGATCATAAAGATCGGAAGACAGGCATTTGCGGACTTTATCCGTCTGCGGGGCAGAATCTGATACAGGAGGGACAGAAGGATGAAAAAAAAGATCAGAGAATTATTTCCGGAGCTGACTGCAGCAGTGCTCCTGACAGTACTTTCTGCGTATCTCCTGGGAGGAGATGTATGGACATTCTGGACCTGGTGGCTGCTTGCGCTGTTTATGGGAATGGTGGCAATGCCGGTCACAGGAAGGCTTTTTGGTGGTTTTGAAGACCGGGGCTGGCTTTTTTCAAAGGTACTTGCCATTGCGGTTACCGGATTTCTCACCTGGCTTCTGGTAGCGGTGGAAATCCTTTCTTTTACAGCAGCAGTGTGTGTAGGAGTATCTGTGGCTGTTGGCATTTTATGTGCTGTACTTTTTCATGTTCAGCTGAAGCATGGCATTGAATGTTATCCGTCAGGAAAGATGCAGCTGATCTTTCGGGAGGAGCTTCTGTTCTTTGGGATCTTTCTGCTGTGGACTTATCTGGCAGGATTCCGGCCACAGGCATATGGAACAGAGAAATTTATGGATTATGGCTTCATGGAGGCCATGATGCGGAGCAAAACTCTTCCTGCACGTGATCTCTGGTATTCGCAGGGAACTATCAATTATTACTATGGCGGGCAGTATTTTGCAGTGTTTCTTACGAAGCTTACAGGAAGCAGAGTGGAAGTGACTTATAATCTGATGCGTACCTTTGTGGCAGCGTTTGCCTTTGTGTATCCGTTTTCCCTGGTCCGTCAGATGACGAAGGACAGGCTGTATGGACGGCTGGATGGAAAGAAGAAATATATTCCTTCACTGGCAGGAGTTACTGCAGGTATTGCAGTATCTATCGCGGGAAATGTACATTATATCGTCTACCGTTGTGTACTGCCGCTGATCCGGAAGATACAGGGAGTGGCAGAAACAGCCAGCTACTGGTTCCCGGATGCAACTCGTTACATAGGGTATAATCCGGTGAATGACAGTGATAAGACCATACATGAATTCCCATGCTATTCCTTTGTTCTGGGAGATCTTCATGCCCATGTGGTAAATGTGATGTTTGTGACATTTCTGGTGGGAATGCTCTATGCATGGCTGAAAATGATCCGAAAAAGAGGGCCTGAGCCTGAAAAACAGGAACGCAGTGTTTTCTGGCTGGGGCAGCTTCTGATGCCGCACATCCTTCTGGCGTCCGTTTTTCTTGGTATGTTCCAGTGGACCAATTACTGGGATTTTGTGATCTATTTTGTAGTGACCGGTGGAGTTGTCCTGATCGCAAATATCATACGATTTGAGGGAAAGATAATCAGGATCCTGGCAGTGACGATCGTTCAGGCAGTGGAGATCATAGGTCTCTCTTATCTGGTGATCCTGCCATTTACATTGAAATTTGATACGATGGTACAGGGAGTGGCACTGGCACAGCATCATTCACTGTGGTATCAGCTTCTGATCCTCTGGGGGCTTCCGGTGCTCCTTACTGTTTTGCTGATCCTGTCTGTTATCACAGAAAAAATGAAGGGACTGAAGCATAAAAGTCTTTACAGGCTGCTGGAGGCGATCACAGTTCCGGATCTTTTTGCAGTGATCATGGGCTTATGTGCTATCGGACTGGTTTTGATCCCGGAGCTTGTATATGTGCGGGATATTTATGAAAATGGAAATGCCCGAGCCAATACTATGTTCAAGCTGACGTATCAGGCATATATACTTTTCGGAATGACAATGGGATATGGGATTTATCGTATGCTGGTGATATCCAGACAGAAGATCATCCGGATTCTTTCAGGGGTGGGGCTTTTTGTACTGCTCTGGACCGTGGGCTATTTCGGAAATGCCGTGCATTCCTGGTTTGGGGATGTCTGGAAGGTTTCGGAGTATCAGGGACTGGATGCAACTACATTTCTTGAGCAGGATTTTCCTCAGGATGCGTCGGCGATCCGCTGGCTGAAGCAGAATATCAAGGGCTCTCCTGTGGTGCTCGAGGCTAACGGGGACAGCTATACCGGATATGAGAGAGTTTCTGCATCTACGGGGCTTCCGACCGTACTGGGATGGTATGTGCATGAATGGCTCTGGAGAAATAATGTACCTGACCTCAATGAAAAAAGTGCGGACATCCAGACTATTTATACATCTACAGATGCAGAGACGGTAAAAAAACTGATCAGCCGTTATGATATTTCCTATATCTTTGTAGGAGGACAGGAAAAAGAAAAATACGGAACAGAGCTTAATGACCGTGTTCTTCAGAGTCTGGGAAGCATTGTCTTTGAAGATGATATGTCAGGAACCTACATTGTGAAAGTGGAGCAGGATTGACATTTTTTCCATAATAACGCTATAATGTAACTATTATGTGGCTATCTGTTAACGGATATGCTCAGCAGGAGATTTCTGCTGAGCAGTATACTGAAAAAAGTGGCAGTTGCAGGATGGCAGCAGAGAGGAGGATATTATGAACAGAATCGACAGACTTTATATGGAAATGATCCATTATTATCAGGGGGATCCGAAGCATATCCAGCATTTTGTGAAGGTGCATGATCTTTCAAGGCTGATCGGCCAGAGTGAGGGTCTGGATGAAGATACGATGTATGTTCTGGAAGCCGCGGCTCTCGTTCATGATATCGGGATCAAAGTCGGTATGGAAAAATACGGACGCTCTGATGGAAAGACGCAGGAAGCAGAAGGTCCGGCAGCTGCCAGAGAGATGCTTACCGCACTGGGCTTTCAGGAGAGGGTGATCCGCAGAGTGGAATATCTGGTAGGACATCATCATACCTATAAGGATATTGACGGGCTGGATTATCAGATCCTTGTGGAAGCTGATTTTCTGGTTAATTATTTTGAAGATGGACTGGATAAAGAACATATAAAGAAAAGTGTAGAGAAGATCTTTAAAACAGAAACAGGTAAAAAAATAGTAAAAGACATGTTTTTTCCGGAGACTTTTCAGAAATCCGAAACCTGGGCACAGGATGCCCTTCAGGATTTGGAAGATTTTATTGAAGAGCAGGGGATTTATATCAGACAGTAAATGGAGCGTAAAATGAAAGCAGAAATAGCAGTTATGACAGCGGAGAATATAGACAGAAAGGCAATTGCCAGAGGTGGCGAGATCCTGAAAAACGGCGGGCTTGTGGCATTTCCCACAGAGACTGTATACGGCCTTGGAGGAAATGCCCTGGATCCGAAAGCATCAATGAAGATCTATGCAGCCAAGGGAAGACCTTCGGACAATCCGCTGATCGTACATATCGCAGATATCCGTGACCTGGATAAGATCGTTACGGAGGTTCCTGAAAAAGCCAGAATACTGGCTGAGAAATACTGGCCGGGTCCGCTGACAATGATCCTTCCCAAGGCAGATATCGTGCCAAAGGAAACAACCGGAGGACTGGACAGTGTGGCAGTACGTTTTCCAAGTGATCCTATCGCACAGGAGCTGATTCTTGCGGCTGGCGGATATGTGGCAGCGCCAAGTGCCAATACTTCCGGAAGACCAAGTCCTACGACAGCGGGACATGTGGCAGAGGATCTGGGAGAAGCCATTGATATGATCATTGATGGAGGACAGGTAAATATCGGTCTGGAATCTACGATCGTAGATTTTACAGAAGACATACCGGTAGTCCTGCGGCCGGGATATATTTCCCTGGAAATGCTCCGGGAAACACTTGGAGATGTAAGGATGGATAAGGGGCTGATCAAACCGGACAGCAAGGTCCATCCAAAAGCACCGGGAATGAAATACCGTCATTATGCACCAAAGGCAGATCTTGCCATTGTGGAGGGGGCCACAGAGGGTGTGATCGCGGAGATCGAAAAAAGAGCCGGAGAGGCTGAGGAGAAGGGACTGACGGTGGGGATCATCGCAACAGATGAAACAAAAGGCCGATATTCACATGGAATCGTAAAGAGTATCGGAAGCCGGGAGCAGGAAGAAACCATCGCGCATCATCTGTACGAGGTCCTGCGTGATTTTGACAGCTGTAATGTAAGTGCCATTTATTCAGAGGCATTTTTTACACCAAGAATGGGACAGGCGATCATGAACCGCTTACTGAAAGCGGCTGGTCATAAAATTATCAACGTTGAGGAGGAGAAAGAAAATGATAGCACTGGGATGTGATCATGGCGGCTATGAGCTGATGCAGGAGGTAAAGAAGCATCTGGAAGAGAGAGGACTGGAGTACAAAGATTTTGGATGCAATGGTCCGGAATCTGTAGACTATCCTGTTTATGGAAAGAAAGTAGCACAGGCGATCGTGGATGGTGAGTGTGAGAAAGGAATCCTGATCTGCGGAACAGGTATCGGAATTTCCATCACTGCTAATAAATTCAAGGGAATCCGTGCTGCACTTTGTACAGATTGCTTTACTGCAGAGGCAACAAGACTTCATAACGATGCCAACATTCTGGCCATGGGCGGTCGTGTAGTAGGACCGGGACTTGCTCTGAAGATCGTGGATACATTCCTGGATACACCATTTTCCGGGGATGAGCGTCATATCAGAAGGATCAACATGATCGAGGATTGATCGATCAGTAAGAAACCAATAGAAAAAGAGGATTCTGTATGGATAAAAAAGGACAGAAACGACAGGGATATCTTTCCTGGGATGAGTATTTTATGGGTGTTGCCATGCTTTCCGGCATGCGTTCCAAGGACCCGCATTCACAGGTTGGTGCCTGTATCGTAAGTGAAGATAACAAGATCCTGTCAATGGGGTACAATGGATTTCCAAATGGATGTTCCGATGATGAGTTTCCCTGGGGAAGAGAAGGAGATCCGCTGGATACCAAATATCTTTATGTGACACACAGTGAGCTCAATGCCATCCTGAACTACCGAGGAGGAAGTCTGGAAGGTGCCAAGCTTTATGTGTCCCTGTTTCCTTGTAACGAATGTGCCAAGGCTATTATCCAGGCAGGGATCAGGACTATCGTATACGACTGTGATAAATATGCAGATACTCCGTCGGTGATCGCATCCAAAAAAATGCTGGATGCAGCCGGAGTCCGGTATTATAAATATAACCGGACAGACCGTGAGATCACCATTAAAGTGTAAAAGAGAACAAAAATAAGAGAAAAACAGCAGCCTGGCTCCTGATCCATCATATCATCAGGGCTTCCGCTGCTGTTTTTTATGAATGGTTAAGAATGTGCTTCGGAATGAGGATCTTCCGGTGCGGATAAGGCTGTGGGAGAGATCTTCTGTGGAAAACTTAAGCAGACTTTGAAAAGGTCACCGTCCAGATAAAGTTTAAAGGTGCCACCTTGAAGCTGGGTAAGGCTCTGTGCGATGGATAATCCAAGTCCGCTGCCTTCTGTATTTCTGGCAACATCGCCGCGGATGAAACGTTCGGTCAGTTCTTCAGCCGGAATGTTCAGAGGCTGTGCGGAAATATTTTTCAGGGTAAAGATGACTTGATCTTTTTCCAGAAGAACTTCTGCATAGACTCTTGTGTTCTCCATGGCATATTTCAGAATATTGCCGAAAAGATTTTCAAGGATACGCCACATCCGTCTGCCATCGGCATAGATCATGGCAGGAAAATCAGGCAGATGTGTCATCAGGGTCAGATGTCTGCTTTTCATCCGTTCTTCGAATTCACCCATCACCTGGTAAAGCATTTCCACAAAGTTCAGTTCCGTCATTTCCAGAGAAAGATTTCCGGTACTGGCTTTGGAAGCTTCCACTACATCTTCGGTCAGACTTTTCAGACGATGTGCCTTTGAGTCCAGGATCTCAAGATATTTCAGTGCTTCCGGATCTTTGAGGTTCAGCCTTTTCAGCAGATCAATGTAATTGATGATGGAAGTCAGTGGCGTTTTCAGATCATGGGAGACATTGGTGATCAATTCGGTTTTCATACGCTCATCTTTGAGGCTTTTTTCCACGGCAGCGTCCAGCCCGTCACCAATGCGGTTGATATACTGTGCCATTGCTTTCTGATCACCACGGAGTTCCTTTTCCGGGATCTTGTAAGTGAGCTCTCCATCGGTGATCCGTTTCAGGCCATCAAGGAGGAGTTCCCGTCCAAGAGCAATTTTGTAGACGCAGAAAAGCGCACCCAGATCCAGAAGGAATAGAAGCAAAAACATCAGGAACCATCCATCAGATGCCGCGAGCAGGGCACTGAAGAAAAATTCAAGGAATAGAAATACGCCAAGTCCCACTACCATACGTATTCTGCTGATGGTATTCCTGGAGAAAAAATCGATCAGCTTACTGGCTTTACAAAGACACAGACGGGGAAGCTTCAGGCATTTGCGAAGCAGGCTGTTTTTCCACAGGGTGCGAGCTTTGATCCTGCGGATCAGGCTTAAATAGCCGATCCAGAACAGGCACGTGATCAGGAAAATCGTGATACCCAGGATGATCAGGGAGGAGACAAGGTTATAGGTGCAAGCTTGCATGCTCAGTCCTGCGGTCAATACACCAAGTGCCGGGATACACACGAGTCCGGCTGCTGCTTCCGTATAGATCCTGTCAAAAAAGTTCAGTTCTGGCTGAGCCGTGTCTGCATTACCGCTATCGGAATTTCTTCTTCCGGTGTGGACAGTAAGCCAGATAAAATCTATGATAAAGAGCAGAAAACTGATCATGGTGATCACAGTAGCCGGGATAAATAAAGTACGGTAAGTCAGGAAATGCTGTCTGTCAGTTTTAATGGAATCCTGTACAGGAAGGCTGGTATCATCGATCCAGGCAAGAAAACTGCAGTTTTCATCGTATGTGGAATTTCGAAGGAGATCGATCCAGTTTCCTACAGAATGGTTTGCAGCAGCGGAAAGGTTCAGATTCATAAGACCATTCCGGGCATTTTTCTCATCTGTGGCAGCTTCGTTGACACTTAGGAACACGTAAGGCTTTTTGTCTGAAAAACCGGAAATATCAGTCAGGTCGGAAGTATAGGCTGCATCTGTATTTGTGAAGATTTTCTGTGAGGTGTTATCCGTATAGGCATAATGGAGATTGGAATTATCATTGCTGTACTCCTCCAGTGTCTGAGCAGCTTCTGTCCAGCTGGAAAAAAGATCCCGGGCATTATCCAGCTGCTCAAAGGCATCGTTCAGGTTCCCCTTGAAATTCCTGGTTTTGGATGAGGTGGAATTCATGTAATCCAGGAGACTGTCGTAACCTTCCGGTGCACAGGGGATTTCAAAGATCGGAGTGAGCATATCTGCCACATCTGTGTAAACCACGTTTCCGTTTTTGTCTGTGATGTTTTTCAAAGGTTCCTGTGACTGGATGCCGCCGTCTGCATATTCGGCGCTCAGAGCGGAAAGAATCCTCTCAGTCCAGTCTTTCTGGGAAATTCCCTCGTGTTTCAGGGCACCGGAGTTGGCATTTAGCTGCAGGGTTCCGTCTTCCAGAGCTTTTTTGAAATCGGAATAGTACATATATTTTGTTTCACCCTCCGGGGTGGTAAGGCCCAGGACGATCCAGTCATCATTGGAATGGATCGTCTGTGAGCTCCATTCCTTAAGATCATTGAAGGAATAGGCTAGTCCGGAGGTGTTTTTGAAGGAGAGAGAATCTCCGTTATAAAGCTCTCCGAGATCAATGTATGCATCTTCGTTTGTTTTATCTAGGATTTCTCTGGCTGAGATTCCGGACAGGATCGCGGAAGCTTTTGAGTAAAAGCTGTCAGCAAAAGCAGAGGTCTGGAAATAATCCTTTGTTTTAAGATCCTCGGCAGAGTCCATCCGGATACCTGCCTGGATCACCAGTGCCGCTGAAAAGACCATGATCAGAGGCAGGATAAGGGCAAGGACAAGAGCAGGAATGCGC
This sequence comes from Blautia sp. MSK.18.38, assembly GCF_024460535.1. Lineage (NCBI taxonomy): Bacteria > Bacillati > Bacillota > Clostridia > Lachnospirales > Lachnospiraceae > Blautia > Blautia sp. MSK.18.38. The sequence continues at coordinate 69,886 of NZ_JANFYP010000011.1, forward strand.
ATAAATGAACGGTTTTTTTCCGTATGTTTATTTTTATTCATAATACCCCTTTCTGAAGTACAGATACTTCATGGCCGGCTGGCTCACCGGCTCAGTTTTTCGATTTTATAACCCAGGCCCCAGACAACTTTCAGATAGCGGGGATCCCTGGGGTTGATCTCAATCTTTTCGCGAATGTGACGGACGTGGACGGCTACCGTGTTATCCGCGGCCAGAGCATCTTCATTCCAGATGCTCTCGTAGATCTGTGTGGTGGAAAAAACACGTCCGGGATTTTTCATGAGAAGAAGCAGGATATTATATTCGATGGGCGTCATCCGTACCGCTTCTCCATCTACCAGCACCTCTTTTTTGTCATCGTTTACCGTAAGACCTCCGGTTGTGTAGATGTGTTCTGATGCTACCGGTGCAGCGGAGCCAAGCTGTGTGTACCGGCGCAGCTGGGATTTTACCCTGGCGATCAGCTCCAGAGGATTGAAAGGTTTGGTGATATAGTCATCTGCACCGATGTTAAGGCCTAGGATTTTGTCCGTGTCTTCAGATTTTGCGGACAGGATGATGATGGGCAGAGGATTGCTTTCCCGGATCTTGACTGTTGCCCGGATCCCGTCGAGACGGGGCATCATCACATCGATGATCAGCAGATCTACAGTTTCGCTGTTCAGGATATCCAGTGCTTCCTGTCCGTCATAGGCTTTCAGAATGTGATAGCCTTCCTGCGTAAGATAGATTTCGATAGCTTCCACGATGTCTTTGTCGTCATCGCAAACAAGTATGTTAGCCACTTTTTTGTACCTCCCTGATGTTATTAGAATAGCAGCCGGAAATTAAGACGAAAGGGGTAAATTCTTAAGATTCCATGAAATCCATTGTACTATATTAAGTATATAGTGTAAACAGAGAAAGCCTTGTTGGCAGCAGACGTGATGTGCTAAACTAGTACTAGATAACAGAAAATAACGATATTGGAAGAAAGATCAGGAGAAAAGTGAAAGTGGAGAATGAAAATAAAATCAGCAGTATGGCAGGGAGCGCGCACTGTACGGAAGAAATTATGTCAGCTTGTGCTCTTTGTCCAAGAGAATGCCTGGCAGACCGGAGTGCAGGGAAAAAAGGCTTCTGTGGCATGGATGAGAGAATTTATCTGGCAAGGGCTGCACTTCATATGTGGGAGGAACCCTGTATCTCCGGAACAAAAGGCTCCGGGGCAGTGTTCTTTTCCGGGTGCGGGCTGCGCTGCTGTTTCTGCCAGAATCATGATATTGCTATGGGGAGCAGGGGACGGGCTGTAAGTGTGGAACGGCTTGGAGAGATTTTTCTGGAACTGAAGGAAAAAGGAGCTGCAAACATCAATCTGGTAACAGGTGCACACTATGTACCACAGATCATAGAGGCACTGGATATGGCCCGGAGGAAGGGTCTGGATATTCCGGTGGTGTATAATTCCAGCGGGTATGAAAAAACAGAAACCTTGAAGCTTCTGGAAGGATATGTGGACATTTATCTTCCGGATCTGAAATATCTGGATCCGGAGCTTGCACAGAAATTTTCTTATGCGCCGGATTATGTGCAGGCTGCAAAGGCTGCAATTAGAGAGATGGTGCGTCAGACCGGGAAATGTGAGTTTGGAGAGGATGGATACATCCGGAAAGGAACCATTGTCCGTCATCTGATCCTGCCGGGACATACAGGAAATTCCATAAAGGCTCTGAGGTATCTTCATGAAACCTATGGGGAAGATATTTATATCAGTATTATGAATCAGTATACGCCGGTGAGAAAATTTGTGGAATTTAAGGAATTAAACCGGAAAGTTACAAAAAGAGAGTATGAAAAAGTTCTGGATGCTGCTGTGGATATGGGGATTCAGAATGGATTTATCCAGGAAGGAGAAACTGCTTCAGAAAGCTTTATTCCGGATTTCGATTATGAGGGAGTGGAAAAAAATACTCCATAAATGGAAGGAGGCCGGTACTTTCGTACCGGCGCGTATGAAAAAGAAAAATATTATAGAAAGTTCATCACCTTCTATGGCTTATAATATACAGTAAAAATGTGAAGAAAGTGTGTCTAACATTTGAAATAAATGTGAAAAGAACAATTTATGCCACAAACATAGCAAAATATGACGAATATTTATCAGAATTTCTTCCAGGTTTCACGAAGGAAAAGGATCAGGATCGGAAATAGCTCCAGTCGGCCGGCCAGCATATCGAAAGAAAGGACCAGCTTGGACAGCGGAGAAAAGATCCCGAAGTTTCCGGTAGGACCGATCAGGGAAAGACCGGGACCCACATTGTTTAAAGTGGTGACTACGGCTGTGAAATTTGTTACAAGATCAAATTCATCAAAACTGATGATAAAGATAGATGCAGCCACGATCATCAGATAAACGATCATATAAATATTGGTGGCACGCATAACTTCGTGAGACACCGCTTTTCCGTCCATTTTGATCTTTTTTACTGCATTGGGATGCAGATAAAGATGCAGTTCCTTGCGGACGGATTTTGCAAGAAGCAGAAGACGGGAAATCTTGATTCCGCCGCCTGTACTGCCAGCACAGGCACCACAGAAGGTAAGCAGTACCAGAATCGTTCTGGATACCGCAGGCCACTGGTTAAAATCCGTAGTGGCATAACCGGTGGTGGTGATAATAGAACCAACCTGGAAAAATGCCTGTTGAAGTGCTTCCCACACATTGTCAAACAGATGCCGGACGTTGAAAGTGATCATCAGGGCAGAGGCGATGATCACAAAGAAGTAGCAGCGGACCTCTTCAGATTTCAATGCCTGAGAAAACTTCCTGGTGAGAAGAAGAAAATAGACATTGAAGTTTACGCCAAACAGGATCATAAAGATGGTGATGACGATCTGAATATATAAGCTGTAGCTTCCCATACTGTCGGATTTGATTCCGAACCCACCGGTTCCGGCAGTTCCAAATGCTGCACAGAGACTGTCGTAAAGAGGCATCCCTCCAAGAAGCAGGAGGATGATCAGTGCAACAGTGAGTGCAATGTAGATCTTGTACAGGATCTTGGCAGTTGACTGGACTTTTGGAAGAAGCTTTCCTACGGAAGGACCGGGGCTTTCTGCCTTCATAAGGTTCATATGATAGCCACCTGCAAGCGGAAGCAGTGTCAGGATAAATACCAGAACACCCATACCACCGATCCAGTGGGAAAAACATCTCCAGATATTGATGCTGTAAGGCATCTGTGATGGATCGGAGAGAATACTGGAACCGGTTGTAGTGAAACCGGAAACAATCTCAAAAAAAGCATCAATGGGATTCGGGATAGCCTCGCTGAGCACAAACGGCACAGCACCGACAATACTGAGGACGATCCAGCTTAAAGCAGTAGTCACAAGGCCTTCACGGGCGTAAAACGCTTTCTTGGACGGTTTGCGGCTGACCAGTGGAACACCGATCGCCAGGCATGCCAGAATTGTGATCACAAAGGCGATTCCGGCTTTTTCACGGTAGATAAGGGCTGTGATACTGGGAACCAACATGCAGACTGCTTCCACGTTCATGATCCATCCCAGGATATAAACAATAATTGAATAATTCATCTTTCAGTACCTCTATTTTGCAAGTATGTCTGTGATGTCACGGAGGCCTTTGTGAGTGGTTACAATGATGACCGTGTCGCCTACCTGAATGGTATCCTGACCACGGGGAATGCGGATGCGGCCGTTGCGGTTCAGGCATCCCACCAGAAGATTCTTGCGGAGATTCAGCTCTGCAAGAGGGATATAAGTTACGGCAGATTCCTCACGGATCGCAAATTCCAGTGCTTCTGCATTGCCATCCAGAATATGATAAAGGGTTTCTACGTTGCTGCCGATGCTGTTCTGAGTGGCACGGACATACTGCAGGATATAATCAGCAGTGATATTTTTCGGGTAGATGACACTTCCGATATCCAGGGAGTCGATGACATCATCAAATTCCAGACGGTTGACCTTGGCAACCAGCTTGGCATCGGAGATGCTTTTGGCAAAGAGAGCAAGAAAGACATTCTCCTCATCCAGATTTGTCAGAGTGACAAAGGATTCGGACTCGGAAAGTCCTTCTTCTAGCAGAAGAGAACGGTTCGTTCCGTCACCATTGATGATAGTCGCATCTGGAAGCAGTTCGCTTAAGTGCTCACAGCGGTTTTTGTTCTGCTCGATGATCTTGACACTGATCTTCATATCCAGAAGTGCATGGGCAAGATAATAGGAAATGGTTCCGCCACCTACGATGATACAGTTTTTGACCTGATTGGTCTTGAGACCGATCTTACGGAAAAATGCCGCTGCATTAAGCGGAGAGGCCAGAATGGAAACCATATCTCCGTCGTGTATAATGTGATCACCACCAGGAATGGATACATTGTCACGGCTCTCGATCGCGCAGACCAGAATATCACTTCGGAAAGCATCTGAGATCTGGGAAACGCTCATTCCGTCCAGCTTGAATTCCGGGAGAACTTTAAACTTGAGAAGTTCTACACGACCACGTGCAAAGGTGTCAATCTTGATCGCAGATGGAAAACGGAGAAGCCGTGAAATTTCCTGGGCAGCGGCAAACTCCGGGTTAATGATCATGGTAACACCAAGACGTTCTTTGATGAATCCGATTTCTTTTTCATAAATGGGGTTACGGACGCGGGCGATGGTCTGACAGTGGTTGGCCTTCTGCGCGATCAGACAGCAGAGAAGGTTCAACTCGTCAGAAGCGGTAACTGCGATCAGAATATCTGCAGTATCAACACCTGCCTCCATTAAAGTATTGATGCTGGCACCATTACCGACGATTCCCATAGCGTCGATATTTTCGCAGAGATCATTGATCTTGTCGGCAATAACGTCGACAAGAGTGATATCAATATCCTCTGCCTGAAGCTGCTCTGCAAGATTTCTACCGACTTTTCCGCAGCCTACAATAATTACCTGCATAATTTCCTCCTTCAATAGCCGGTCAGGGCTACAAATCATAAGTAAAAGCGCCCATCCGTGTAAAGATAGGCAAGGATATTATAGCACTGTATATCTGATTTTTAAACAGTAATATTTTCCTGTATATATAGAAAAAAATGGCAGAAAGATAGATATATATGAAGGAAAGTGAACATTCCTGTTTTCACAAGTTTAAAAAAACGTCATAAAATATAGCGTGATCATGAATGAAAGGATTTCGATTATGGACCGATTTCAGATGAATCGTTCGGGCTGCCGGCCATATCAGTATACCTGTGGGATGAATAGCGGGATGGCAGGCCGGACGGATCGATCATTTTCTGATATGGCAAAACAGGTTCCTGCAATGGCGTATGTGCCATACCAGGAATTTGCGCCTACCTTTGAGTTGAAAAAAGCTCTTCAGGTCGGAACTATCTTTCCTGAGCTTTGCAAGCCGTTCTGCGGCAGGAGAGGAGGAAGTCGATGATGTCCGGAAATTGTACTTCCAAAAAAGAACTGTTGCAGTTTATTGACCAGGTAAGCTTTGCCATTGACGATCTTCTCCTTTTTCTGGATACGCATCCAAAAGAAAAAAGAGCTCTTGAATATTACAGTGAGCTTTCAGCCAGAAGAAATGAGCTCCTGGAAAAATATGCAAAATTTTATGGACCGCTGACCATTGATACCGGAAACGACAGCAATCTTAAGTCATGGCAGTGGATGGAACAGCCGTTTCCATGGGAACAGGAAGGAGGGTGCAGATAAGGTATGTGGAATTATGAAAAAAGACTCCAGTATCCTGTAAATATCAAGACGCCCAACGCAAAGCTGGCACAGTTTATATCCAGCCAGTATGGCGGACCGGAGTGCAATAGCAGATAAAAAATCAATGTACAATAATATCAAAATACATCTTGTTATTTTCTTTATCCCAGACGATTTGATCAACAATAGTCCGGATAAGCATGCCTTTTTCTTCATATCCAACATCCGGATCCTTGAGTACGTCATTCACAGATTTGATCTCTTTCAACACCTCTGATTTATCTGTAAACTTTTCTTTTTTCTTGTGCAGTAGGTTGTGAAGTTCAAACTCTAACTTTGATCGATCATCATTCAGACGTTCTTTATTTTCTTTGTATTCCTGAAGAGAGTCAATTCCACTTTCATAAGCATCATGGATTCGTTTGCTTTTCATATCTATCCGGGATAACTCTTTGTGAATCTGATCAACTGTAACTTCATTATTGACAGAACAATTACTTTTCCGGACATAAGAAAAGTCAGCACCTTCAAGAATCTTGTCAAAATATTCAATAACAGCTTCTTCAGCCTTTTTTACCGGAATAGAAGAAGTGCCTCTGTGATAGCCCTTTGCATATTGCCAGCAGTTGAAATAATGATAGCCATCTTTGCCGCCACCGGTATAGGCAAGAGTGGCACCACAGATTGAACATTTTAAAAGCCCAGACAACCAGTGTCTACATGTGGATACGCTACGGGACTTAGCTGGGCGCATCCTGGCCTGGATCAGCTTTTGACGCTCTTGAAAACGTTCTTTCGAGATTCTGACCTCATGAGAACCTTCAAACTCCATTCCATTCCATGTGACTGTCCCACAGTAAAAAGGATTTCGTAAAATACGGTCAATACTTCTTCGTTCAAAGAGGTTTCCACGCTTAGTGCGATATCCTAGATCATTGCACTTCCTTGCTATAGCGGTTTCATCCATGTTTTCGCAATCGTATAAATTCATAGCATAGGACACAATAGCGTAGCTGGCTTCGTCAATCACGAATGGCTTTCCGCCGCCGACCGCCTTATAACCAAGGGGAGGGGTACTCTGATAACCATGGCGCAAAGCTTTCTCTTTCATGCCACGCTTTACCTCACCGGAGAGCCGTATGGAATAATATTCATCCATCCATTCGATAATACGTTCGATAAGAGAACCAAACGGACCGTCTACGAGCGGCTCAGAGATACTGATAACTTCCACATCATCTTTCTTGAGCATACTTTTATATACGATGGATTCTTCCTGGTTTCTAGCAAACCTAGAGAATTTCCATACCAGTATCACATCAAAGGGATGAGAGGATTGTTTTGCCATTGCAATCATTTTCTGAAACTCTGGACGTTTTTGGGCGTGACGGCCGGAAACACTCTCACAGAAAATAAATTCTTCACAGGTTATGAGATCGTTCTTCTTTGCGTATTCCAGCAACAATCTTTTTTGAGCATCCGGAGACAATTCTGCCTGATCCTCCGTGGAAACACGGACATATAAAGCAGCCATTCTTTTTTGCATTTTATCACCTCGGTTAAAATTATGTAAAAATGGGTACAAAAATAACGACCACACAAACGTTCTGATTGTGCAGCCGCTCCGAAGATGATACAATATTTTTGCGAAATGAGTAGCATCTTCGGAAGCTACATGCCGGTTCCTGTTGGCGCAGGAGCCGGTTTTTGTCGACGGAAATTTCTTGACAAATTGATATAAAAAGAGTATTATTCAGATTGTCAAGAGAAAAAAAGGATTTATCCTTTTGTTGACAGTTGATTAAGTAGAACACAGAACCTCAAGTGTTCTGAATAATTATTTAGAAAAAGTCAGTAATGTTTTTGGTGTTTACCAGAAAAGGTTTACTGACTTTTTCTGTTGCTTAGAAATAATTTTCCATTAAATCAATATACATAACACATCTTTTGAAATGAGTAGAGGTTTTAATTTCTTCTTTATCAGAGGAATATAAGCGTTTACATATTTCTCGTATCTTTGAAATATTAAAAGAAGTAATATTTTTTAATAATAGTCCGGCTTTTTTATTAAGACCTGTTACATTATCTATTTCAGCTAAAAGATCATTAAAATTATTAATGGTTGGAACGTTCTTTAATGATTTTTGAATTTTTTTAGTAATAATTAAGTCAATAGAATTATGTTTTTCTATATAGGCACCTAAGTGTGAAAGTGGATCTATATGTAAAGTTGTTGCTTTTACATATTTGAATACAGGAAGTAATCTTGTATGAGGAATTGACTTAAATCGATCCGAGCACATGGAGTCAGCATCAAAATGTTTGTTGTCATATAAAATGTCTTCAAATATCAGTGTATCATCAAAAATGCCATATCCAAATTTGTTTAATATACTTTCACGATAACCAATTGCAATTGCTAGAGGTTTATTAGAAAAATTCATATTATTTAAATCATCTAATCCTACAATAGTTGCTTCTACATTATCAGAAGATAAATTGTTATCAACGATGTTTTTAACTATTCGTTTTGTTGCTCTGATTTTGACAGGCGAAATACCGGGTGTAATTTTGTTAAGTGATTCATATACCTTTAAATAATTATCAGTTTGAATTTCCGTAATAGGAATTTCGTTTCCTTGACGAGTGGTAATGGTTCGTTGAATTTGTTGTAAATTTAATTCTCCTTTTTTATAGCTAATGAAAATAAAGTGGTTATGAATACTTTGAAGCTGAATTGGTGATAAACAACCTAAAAAGTCGCTAATTATTCCTTGAATATTTTCGTCAGTAAAAGAATATCCTAAGAATACAATTGGAGATTCAGCGAATAATGTTAACATTTTGGCAATAATAAGTTTGCGAGAATCATTAAAAGTTCTATAATCTTGTTCAGTAATGATAATAGAATTAGCATCAGTTGCAGAACCATGTATTTTATATATTTCAGCGATATTGTAACTATCCGAATTGAAAAGCTGAGTTTGGTTTGTAAATACTGTATAGTCATCGGGAAAAATAAATGTTTCAAGAAATAAATCGTAATTTGTTGTAATGATTGCTGAAATTTTGTTCTTTAGTTGCTTAAAGCGTTCAAGCTCTTGTTCTATTAAATGACCTCTGCGTAAATGCATCTTTTTAAAATATGAAGAAAGAAACATCTTATAAGGTGAAATCCCTCTTTTTACCCATTCGGGGTTTTTGGCGTTACCGATATTTAATTTTATTTTTCGGTCAAAAAACGCGGCATTAAATTCATTTTCTATGATAGATGCTAGTTTAGCATTTATTTCAAAGTCGGATAAATTTTGGCGAAATAGGGCATCTTTATGTTTTTGCAACTGGAAAATATCTGAATTATATTTTTTAAATGATAATTCAAGCAGTTCGTCCCAAGTAGGATAATTAAATAAATATCTTTTGGATATTCCAGACCCTATAAACAAAACAGGAAGTTTCTTACTATCAACAATCTTATCTAATACGTTCTTTTCCATAATATTCTCCAATAAATACTAATTTTCAATGCGAAGTTGGATTAATTTTTGTTCATATCCAGTCATTCTGGAAATTTGATCAATAGTAAAGTCTCTGTATTCATCTAAGAATGAATCCGGCAACAGTAGCTCCATAGCAAACTTATTCGCTTCGATTTCCTTCTTTGAATTTAATAAAAGCGTTTTATTTCTAATAAAGTAACAGTTCTCTTTCCGGTGCAGGAGAGCATGACCAAGCTCATGAGCCATGACCAGACGTTGTTCGTGTTCCGGAAGATTTCTATTAATGAATATGTAGCGGTGATTTTTCAGGAACATGTAGCATCCTTCGAATTGCAGGTTACAGATCTGGTAGAGAATACCAAGCTGATCGGCAATGGCGAAAGGGTCTGATGTTCCTGTTTTTCTTTTATAGTACGAAACGATCTTCTTGATGTCACGATTCAAGCATCTCACCTACTTCTTATATTTCTTTGGCGTGTATTTTTCTTTGTTGATGATCTTCAATCGCTTCAGGGCAATCTCTAACTCATCCCGGAACAGCTCTGCGGCATCTGGGCTGAGCTCTTCACCGTTGTAACTGGCAGGGCCATCTTCACCGGCAGTGAGTTTCTCCATGATGTTGTCCAGGTCTTTGGCGATGTCACGGTTGTCTTTTGAAGTAAGAACGGATTCAGAACTGCTTTCTTTTCCGTTCAGTAGAAATTCAGATGTTACGTCAAGGAAGTCTGCAATCTTTTGAATTTTGTCAGCACTGGGAGTTATATTTTTGAATTTACTTATATAACTTCTTGCAAATCCAAGTTCTTTTTCCAGTCTGTTTATAGAATATCCCTTTGCTTTGGCGGCTTCCTTTACGTTTTCGTAAAGTCCCATAGTAAGTTCCTCCAAATTTTGCGCAATTTACTATTGACATACGCCATATCTTGTGTATAATAAAATTACAAGTTGCGCAAGATATTGCGAAAGTCAAAGATAAAAAATAGCGTTCTATATTATATTGGTCACGCTTTTAATATAGAATATTTTGCGCAATTTGTCAATGAAAAACGCAATATTTTGCGAAAAAAACAAAGGAGGTGCAAAATGCCAATTTATACAAATATAAAGAAAACCTGTAAACAAAAAGGTATTTCGGTAACAAAGCTGGAAGCCGATTTAGGATTTGCGAGAAGTACTATTTATAAATGGGATACACATCAGCCTGGAATAGGGAAACTCAAGAAAGTTTCTGACTACTTAGGAGTAACCATGGAATATCTTTTGTCAGATCAGAAGGAGGCGAGTTGAAAATGCTGATTAATATAAGAGGAAAAACAGAAGTGCTACAGGATCTGGAAAAAGCAAAAAAGCTGATTGATGAAGCTGGAAAGATTCTGTACCACATGCCAACAAAAATTGAATTTGAGGTAGGCGGTACAGAAAAAGAATCAGATGCTATTCGGCCTGATTTAGATAATCAATAATTTCAGAGAACATATAGTGACAATTCCTGGAAAGAGTGTCAAAAAGACTCTGATATTCAGGTGGAATAGAAGGATTATTGATCATTTTTTGAAACTCTGCGGAATAATGGTCAAGATGTTCGCGAAGATCATTGGTTGTGATTTTTTCCATAGAAATCGCTCCTTTCATTTTACTCAGGCATGGCAGTGTCCTGTATATACAGAATAGGAGCACACCGTCGAAACTGCAAGAAAAAGCGTTCGACAAAGTAGTGAAAATTTTATAAACACAAAAATCAATACATTCATAAGATATAACAGAGGTGATAAACATGAAAGATATTGAATTTATCACAAGAATCCAGGTAAACGGAGAAAAAAGAGAGCTCACAAAAGAAGAAGCGTCGGAGTTGATCCTCCGGCGTGTAAAAGAAGCCCTGGAAGGAATGAACTACGAAAAGACAGCATAAAGGAGGAACACATGACAGCACAGCAGGTAAGCAGATACATAGAGCTGGTAAACAGACGGACACAGATCCTGAACCACAGTGGAGTGGACTGGAAACCGGAATACGGCCTGGAATTGAACCAGATCGAGAAGGAACTTGCAGAGCTCAGCCCTCTGGTGGATGAAGAACATAAGAAAAGAGGCAAGAAATGAAACGAGATGCGATCATATCCCTGTGTATAGCCCTCCCGGTGGCAAATCTGCCGTTCTGGCAGTGGAGAAGCCCGGCAGAGATGCTCCTGATGGTAGGATTGTTCTGGCAGGTGGCGTTTGTGGCCGTGGTCGGGACGGGGTATAAGAAACGAAGATAAAAAATGCCAGCACATAGCAGTGTGCTGGCAAAGGGAAAAATCCCAGATGTAAACGTTCAACATCATCATAGCATCTGGGAGGAGAACAGTCAAGCGGCACGGGTGAAAAGCCCGTATTTATTTTTGGGGTATGAATCCCCTTACAGGCTTGATTAAACGTATTAGAGATAGGACAAGGATTGCTTATGAGGTGTGGATATATAAGATGGATCTGGGACTGTGGGAACACCAGGGAAGTTGAAGAAAAGCATACGGGCAGATATGGAGCCAGGGGACAGAAAAGACAGAAGAGGAGAAAAGCCACTCCGGAAGAGATCGCTAAACAGAACCAATGGAAAAGGGAACGGGATGTCCGCCGTCTGATTAAATGGAATTTCGGAATAGGAGATTACTGGTTCACGCTGACGTACAAGAAAGGCTCACGGCCGCCCTGGAAACAGATGCAGAAAGATATGTCAAAATTCATTCGAAAGCTCCGGGACAAGTATAAAAAATATGGATGGGAGTTGAAGTACATATACCGCTTGGAGATTGGAAAGCAGGGCGGACCCCACGTACATATCCTGGTCAACCGGAAATCAAACAATGAGACAGATACAGGGCTTCTAGTGGAAATGTTATGGAACCATGGCCATGCACAGACGAAGAGAGTATATGACGTAGATTCCGGAGAACTGGCAGAATACATAACCAAGCCGTTAAAAGAACATGAGCCAGAGGACCTGAAACGGTACCACCCATCCAGAAACCTGATCCGCAAGGATCCGGAGAAAGAAGAGATAAAGAAACGGAGCCTGGTGGACAGGCAGGGGATACCGAGAGATCCGAAACCACCAAAGGGATGGGCGATTGTTCCTGGTTCAGTAAAACATGGGAAAAACAAGGTGACAGGCTACGCATACCGGCATTACATACTGGTCAGAACAGGGAATAGAAGGGATTGACATGTGGAAAGTAGACATATATCTGGAGGCAGACAGCAAGGCCCAGAAGAATACAGAGAGAAAATGTGCATATATCCTGGAAACGATTTGCGCCGGCGCAATTAAAACAGCAGAAGGGTTCCAATGTATTTCTGGAACATACCATAGTGCAACCCTTCAAAATCTGGTGGCAGCATTATCGCGGATCAGAAAGACAAGCAATGTCTGCGTCCATACAGAAGATGTTTATGTGGTCTCCCGTATCCGGAAACTTCCGGAAATGGCAGCAGCCAATTGGGAAGATGCCAGAGGCACCAGGATTGGGAACGCAGAACTCTGGAAAAGGATCTGGGAGCTGATAGAAGAGCATCGCTTAACATTAACAGCAAAAGCCGGGAAGCATAGTTACTCAAACTGGCTTCAGGAAGCTATGAAAAAACGAAAGGAGAAGATGTAAATGTTCGAAAGATTTGGAGAGATGAGCAGCTGCAGGGAGATCAACGAGCTTGCAGAGAACCTGCTGAATGAAGGAGATATCCAGAGCCTGAAAGTGATGGCGCAGGAGAATGGCATCCCGGAAGACTATGTTGAGATGTATCAGTCCGGTGATATCCCGTATCTTTGCGATGCTGTGACGGCCGCCATGGGGAAACTGGATGTGGAATGCGGATCTCTGAAACTGGCCGGTCTGATGAATGACTGGGTGGAGTATATCCGTGGGCTCTGTATGGAGGATGAGATGGTCGCACACCAGGTCCGCAAGAAGGGAAAGAGCCTGAAGCAGTGCATCGCAGAGATTTTGAAGTATGCCTTTAAGAACCAGGTGCCTGTGGACAAGGAGATCATAAAGGCTGCAGGAGTCAACGCCGGAAAAGTGACCTTCGGAGACCCAGACATGGGTACTGCAAAAAAACTGATCCGCGATTACTATCTGGGAGGTAGCAGGAAATGAAGAAAAAGGAGATAGAAAAGATCCCATTCCGGGGCGGTGTCAGGGCAGACAAACAGTATCGTAACACAGCAGTTGCATTTTTGCAGGATATCCGTGGAGAGAACCATCTGTTTGTTGAAGTTTACGAAAACAAAAAACAGGAGCTGCAGACCCCGTGGATCCGGATGGTGTTTACCCAGAAGGACTGGGGCTTGTATTATCCGGATGCAGGTGTCTGGTCAGCAGCAGGGCTGGATGAAGAAAGGGAAAAGATCGGCAGTAACTGCAAAAAAAGAGACAACAAGTGTTATATGGCTAGGTCTCAGGGAGATATAGTGTGGAAGTTTGCCGGAGATACGTGGGAACGGAAATACACCACCTGGGTAGGTGCCCTGCAGAGTCTGATCTATAACATCAAAGCGCAAAGAGTCCAGAAAAGGGAAGACAAACGTGCGGACAGGCTTAAAGAACGGGAACAGAACACCCCGCCGCTTCCGAAAGGGCTGGAAGACTGGGCGAAAAAAACAGGCATCGGAACAGAACGCTTCCTGTACTACAAGCGCCATGGAAGATATGCGGATATAGCCTGCTCTGCATGCGGACAGGTGACGGAGGCAGCGGTCAGAAGCAAAGACACCTACGAGGGACAGTTTGAAAAGATAATCCCGGTCCCGCAACATGATTCGGTGGGAACGTGCCCTCATTGTGGTGCTACAGGTATATATAAAGCCCAGGGAAAGACCAAAGGAGTATGGGGGCATGGGATGAACTGCTTTATTGCACAGAGATATAAGGACGATGGAGCAGTGATCAGATACGTGGAGATAGAAAAGATATACAGACTGGATACTTACCTGGATGAAAAAGAGATCATGACAGGCGCAGGCGAAAAGATGATCATAACTGAGATCGCAAGAACTTACCTGGAAAAAGGAAAAAGGCCACAGACAGATTATCATAAATTTAGTTCTTACTCCGGAGAATTCTGGGATGACTGCAATTTGTGCGGAATGAACAACATTTCGATCAAAGCAGCAAAGATATATCCGGAAAGCTACAAAGAACTCCGGACCACATTCCTGAGATATTCGGCAGCAGAGATGTATGGAAAACATAAGACCATGTACAACTTGAAAGAATACCTCGAAAGATATATCCAATGGCCGCAGATAGAGATGTTTGTGAAAATGGGATTACATCATATAGCGGAATCCATAGTAGAGGGCTACTGCGGGATCATAGCAGACAAGGATGCCATAAAGCCGGAATGTTTTCTTGGAATCTATAAAAGAAGGCTCAGGGACCTGAAGACCTTGCAGGGAAACCCTGACTATCTGAAAGTGTGGCAGATGGAGAAACGGATGGGACTCCACGTGACAGTACAGGAAAGCATATTCCTTGCGGAAAGCCAGGTACGGCAGAACGATCTGAAAGAAATATTGAAATATACCACAGTAGCAAAATTCATGCACAGGATAGAGCAGTATTCCGGGTGTGAGATCCCTGATACTATGCAGGAACCCATGTGTGGAAGGGCAGCAGGTGCTGTAAGCGGCGTAACCCGCACTTATGTGGATTATCTGCATATGCGGATACAGAGGGGGTATGACCTGCATAACCAGATTTTCCTTTTTCCGAGAGACCTGAGGCTTGCCCATGACCAGATGGTCATTGAGACAAATGCGGAAGAGATCCGCAAGAGAGAGCAGGCAGTTAGCGAAAAATATCCGGACATCCGAAAGAACTACAGGGGTCTGAGGAATCAATATATTTACGAAGACGAGGATTATCTGATACGGCCGGCAAGATCAGCAGAAGAGATCGTTGCAGAAGGAAGGATCCTCCATCATTGCGTCGGCGGGGACAGCTATCTGAATAAGCATAACACCGGCCGGAGCACGATCCTTTTCCTGCGTTCAAAGTTAGCGCCGGAAACACCGTATATCACAATAGAGATCTGCGGGACAAAGATCCTACAGTGGTATGGGATCCGGGATACAAAGCCAGATGAAATCAGGATAGAAAGGCATCTGAGAAGATACATAAAAGCATTAAAGGAAAAAGATCAGATAAAGTCAGTGACCGCATAAGGAGGAAAGCATGGAATATGTACAGCTGAGCATGGATGAATACATCCAGAGTAAAAATGACATCAAAAATAATCTTGGGGGTATCGTAAAGAGTTTTGTCCGGATCGGATGGCAGCTGACGAGGATCGACCGGTCAGGTGCTTATAAAAATGACGGATACAGCAGCATAGCCGAATTTGCGGCCGCAGAATATGGAATGACCAGGACCGGTGTAAGCCGTTTTATGAACGTATATGAAACATATTCTACAGATGGGGATACACCGGAATTGAAAGAACAGTACCGGGAATTTAAGTTCTCGCAGCTGACCGAACTCCTGCAGGTCCAGGAAGCAGACCGGCAGATGTTCACGCCGGAAGTGAAAAGGGAGGATATTAGAGAATTCCAGAGGTTTGAAAAAGAAAATGAAGCAGATCCGGCCCGGCTGCTTGACTGGAAGGATGCAAAAAGCCCGGAAGAAAAGCTGAAAGCAACGATACAGGAGTTTTGCAGGGAGAATAAAGATATCCTCAACGCAGTGTACAGCTCAATTATGGAACCAAAAGACCTGGCAGAGATGATCAGCCCGTCCGGCAGCAGGAGTTACCGGAAAGGCACTGTGTATCTGATGTTTTACGAGGAAACAAAAGGGATCATGGTCAAGGTGTTCGGAGAGACGCCGGTGGATATCACATATCGATATTTCCTCGATGTTGTGCATAGCCTGTTCGATGAGTACGATGCAGGGGCCCATACCTGGGAGAAATGCTTCGGGGTACTGCCGGACGAGGGAACAACAGCCCAGAAGCAGGAAGAACCTGTGGAACCGAAAATGCCAGAGCATAGCGGTAAAAACATCGGGAATGTACATGGGGATATTTCGGCGGAGAAGGTGATGGAAAAACCAGAGATTGCGCCGGCGCAACAGGAAGAACAGATTCCTGGACAGGACAGTATCGATCAGCATCCGGAATATATGCCGGAACCGGTGCAAGAACCAGATATCCCGAAGAAACCAGAAGATTCTGTACCGGGGATCCATAAAGAAGAACAGAAGTCCGACCCAGTACCGGAAAACAATGAAACTATTCCGGAAGCTATTCCGGAAAAAGCAATAACCCGGAAAGAATATCTTGAAACGCTCACATTATACGGCTGGGCGGATTACGTGGCAGCAGCAATGCGGACCTTTGGAAGCATACCATTCTCCAGGTTACGAGAGATCAGCTTCTGGGAAGAATGGCTGCGTGGAAAAGTGGACAAAAAAGGACGTCCATGGATTGAGTAAAGGGTGTTTTTGAAAATCCAAATATATCACAACTACATAAGGGGAGGCCCTGACCTCCCCGGGAAGGGGCAGAAATGTTATTTCCAAAACAAAAAAGTAAGAAAAAGAGAATGCGCCATCCAGCCAGCATCCTGCATGACAAGAGCAGCCGGACCTGCTATCTCTGTGTTGCGCTTCACGATAACTGGAATGAACACAGGATCCTTGATGAGCATCATGTGTTCGGAGGACCAAACCGGAAGAACTCCGAGGAATATGGTCTGAAAGTATACCTGTGCAATGATCATCACATCTACGGCCCGGAGGCTGTACACAACAACGCCCGGATCCGGCATGAGATGCAGCGCATGGCACAGAGAGAATTTGAAAAGAGATATGATCACGCAAAATTTATGGAAGTGTTCGGACGAAACTTTTTAGGTCCGTCAGGAGAGAATGATGAAGAAATGGTCAGAACTGACAGAAAGAGAGATTAATCATAACAAAAAGAAACATTGCGAGAAATGCCTGTATTTTTCCAGAGGCGGAGACACAAACACGACTGGTTCCAGGTTCTGCGAATATCTTTTGATCACAGGTCACCCAAGGGGCTGCAGTCCGATGGAATGTAAAGAAAAAGAGATTTTCACACCCAGGCCAAAAGGCCAGCGCCGGGTAAACAGAGCAATCAGGATATCGTAAGGAGGAAAGGTATGAAGACATGCAAAAACTGTATCGATAACGACGATGGTCTTTGTGATCGTAAAGGAATCCTTGTAGAAGACGGAGACCACTGTGACCGGTATCGGAAGGCAGAGAAACCCAGAATGAAGAAACATGAAAAGAAGTTGGACATTACTCCAGAGCTGGCACTGGCAGCATACAACACACTGATCCAGTTCTGTAGAAGCCAGCCGGCCAGTGAAGATGGAACCTGCAGTAACTGCATCCTGTACCAGCACTGCCCAGGTACATCAAATCTTCCTCCAGAAGACTGGCAGGAGATACACTATCCGTATTTGACAGGAAACACGATTCACTACATAAAGGCTGGTAAAGTCAAGCAAATCATATTTTCTAGCCGAGAGGATGCAGAAGAAAGACTTGCGGAAATGAAAGAAGGTGTGAAATGAGCTACAAGAACAATGAAGGTTATCCAGATCCGACAGCTGGTAAGGCAGTCCAGGCAGCAGGCCGGATGCCGACATACATCTATAATGTCAGCTGCGCCTTAAATGCTGTGGCGGGGCTCCATGGACTGGAAATCATGGGCCTGAGAGATAAGAAAACGGGAAAAGAATGGCCACAGAGGAGGTGAGAACAATGTGGGTAATATTTCTTGGTTCCGGTATGGTGTTCGGAATCGCAGCCCTGGTGCTGGCCTGGATTGGAAGCAGAGTGATCCTGTCGATCAGGCGGCAGCAGAAGAAATTCGAGATTGAAGATGAAACATATAACAAAGTAAAAGAAGCTATCAAAGAAAAGGAGAACAAAAATGAAAAGTAAGATTATTATCGGAATCGTGGCAGCAGTAGCAGTTCTTGGCGGAGGATACACTGTATCAAGAATGGATTTTATCGGCACAGGTAAAGTTGGTATCGTCTACAACTATAAAGATGGAGTACAGGACACAGTACTCACCACGGGAATGCATTTTATCGCACCGATGAACAAAGTAAAAGAATTCAGTACCAGCAATGAGATCCTCGTTCTCACAAAGGACAAAAGGGATGGCAGTAAAGAGGATGATTCTTTCAAAGTAGCCACATCAGACGATGCCAGCATTACAGTATCTTTCCAGATGAGTTACCGATACGATCCAGATACAGTGATTGATACATACAAACGTTTCAAGGGAATGGACGGGGAAGATATTATCGAAAACCGTGTCAAAACTGTTTTGAAGTCAAAGATTTCTGAAGTTACAACCGATTATTCAATGATGGACATCTATTCCGGAAACAGATCTGAGCTGAATAACGCTATCACGGAATATCTTAACAAAGATTTTCATAAAAAATACGGCATTGAAGTCCTGGATGCTTCCATCGTGGACGTGCATCCGGATAAAAAGCTGAAACAGGCCATTGATAATCGTGTTACTGCCCTGCAGGAAAAACAGCAGGCGCAGGCAGAGCAGGAAAAAGTAAAAGTCCAGAAGGAAACAGAGAAGCTCCAGGCAGAAGCGGACGCTCAGATCGAACTGACCAAGGCAGAGGCAGACGCAAAGAAAGCTAAGGTTAAAGCAGCAGCTGAAGCAGAAAACACAAAAACCAAGGCAAAAGCACAGGCAGAGGCTAATAAAGAACTCAGTGCATCCATTACAGATGAATTGATCAAAATGAAGGAAGCAGAAGCACATTACAAAAATGGCTGGGTTACAGTCCAGGGAGCCGATGCCGTGATCGCGGATAAATAAAAGAAATGCAGAGAAAGCCGGGAACGTGTATGCTCCCGACTAAAAGCATCGAAAGGGGAGGATACCAGTGGAAACAGAAATCCAGAAAGAAAACGAAGAGAAAAAAGAATATCTGAAATCCTATCGAAGAGCAGTGAAGAGAGAAAAAGATATCCTTGACGAGATCCAGAGACTGAGGGCAGACAAGATGTTCCCTGCCGTGGCCAATGACGGGATGCCAAAAGGCAGCAACCAGTCCGATCTGTCAGACTACATAGCTATTCTGGATGAGCAGATCGAGCTCCTGAAGGTAGAACGCCTGGAAAAAGCCAGATGTTATCAGAAGATTGAAAGGCAAATCAAACAGATGGAAAATGAGGATGAACAGGAAGTGCTGAGATTGAGATATATAACAGGACTGAAATGGGAGGAAGTAGCCTTGAAGATGAATTATAGCTGGAAATGGATACATAAGATTCATGGTCGAGCATTACAAAATTTTAAAATCTGAAAAGAGTACATGGAAGTACACACAATATCTGTGTTATTATTACAATGGATTTCAGGAAAAATAAATGAAATCCTCCTTTCGCAAATTCCACTGTCAACCCACAGACAGTGGTTTCGGAACGTAGCTCAGGTGGAAGAGCGCACTACAAAAGTGAGGTCGCAGGTTCGAATCCTGCCATTCCGATCAGATATACCCATATCTGGCCAATAGCACACCTCTGTAAAGCATCTGACATTATGTTAGGTGCTTTTATGATATTACTTGACATATGGTGCACCATATTGTATAATATAAATATAAGGAGGTGAGAAACAGATGAGTAACAAGAACCGGAAGCATCCGGAAAAGAAAAAGTCCGATATCGACTTAAAGAGCTGGCTACTCGGAGCGATAACGGACTTGGTCATCGGAATCATTCTACTGATTCTCGATAAGCTATTAAATTAGCAGAGAGGGGCGAAAGCCCTTCTCTTAAACAAAATATAACACAATAACTCATCTGTGTAAAGTATGCTGTGGAAACTGGGAATATTCTTTGTAGCGATCGGTTTAGCCAAATTGGTGTATTATCTCATCCGGAAACGGAGGGATAACAGTGCCAACAGGTAATCCGAAGCCACAGACGGTAGCGTCAAAGAAATATCAGGACAAAGCCGGATGGATATCAAAGAGCTATAAACTGAAACGGGATATAGCAGAACAATACGCCGAAGCCTGCAGGAAAGCAAACGTCAGCCAGGCAGGACAACTAATGAAAATGATGAAAGAATTTACAGACAAAATGAACGAAGAGCACTCGGAATGATCCGGGTGCTCTTTGCTGTTGAAGAAGAATGACAGAACAGGAAAAAGAATTTACGCGCTGGTGCGTGGAGAACGACATACATAGATTCTACACGTGGACACGATGGAAACAGATCCGGAAGCAGGTATTGAAGATGGATCACAGTGAGTGTCAGAGATGCAGAGAACATCACAAATACACACCGGCAACGACCGTGCATCACGTGAACTACGTGAGGAAACATCCGGATATGGCACTGGAGATATGGTATGAGTGGCATGGTGTACGGAAAAGGAACCTGGTCAGTCTGTGTCACGACTGCCATGAGGCAGTGCATGGATACAGGAAACCAGAGAAGAAAGAAACTCTGACAGAGGAAAGGTGGGATTGATATGGCAAGGACAAGCGATGCAGCAGATTATATGGTTACACAATGCCAGGCGTGCAAAAGGTGACTGGAACCGGTTCAAGCAGCTGATCGGAGCTAAGACCGCCACACCGACGGTAGATAAGTATTATCGCACAAGAAAGTCCTGGGCTGACAGCAAGAGCCAGATCGGAGCATACAAGAGCCTTGAGAATGCAAAGAAAGAGTGGAAACAGGGGTACACCATCTATGACTGGAACGGAAAAGCAGTGTATCCGGTACAGACTTCAAAAAAGGCAGTAGTTCTGACGGGAAAGTTTGAGACCCAGCTTCCAATCATCCGGAAAGGGAATTCCGGCGTTGCAGTTTCTGTGCTGCAGTCTGTACTTGGTGTTACTGTGGATGGCAATTTCGGAGACGATACAGAAACATCCCTGAAAGTTTTCCAGAAAAACACAGGCGTAAAGGCAAATGGAACCTGCGGTATTGATTCCTGGAAAAAGGTGATCGAACATGTGAAGGCCAATACAAAATAGTTTCCTTATATAAAAAGTTCCCGGCAGGTACCCATCTGCCGGACAGATTGTATCATCATTCGGAAAGTTAAATTATCTGTTATTGTACTCAGGTGGGCCGGACGGAGAAATAGGAGCTTCCATGCGGTATCTTTCCCAGCGTTTTACCGCACCGAACCGGATGGTCGCGGCAGTGCTCAATGATGTGGGAACAGAAGAACTGGCACATTTGGAAATCGTGTCTACCATTGTCCATCAGCTGACAAAGGATCTTTCTATGGAAGAAATCGAGAACAGCGGACTTGGGCCGTATTATATTGACCACACGGTGGGAATCTGGCCGCAGGCTGCAGGTGGAGTGCCATTTAATGCCTGCGAATTTCAGAGTAAGGGTGATCCGATCACGGATCTGTTTGAAGATCTGGCAGCAGAACAGAAGGCACGCTCCACCTACGATAATATCCTCCGGGTGGTGAAAAATATCCCGGAGGTTGCAGATCCCATCCGTTTCCTTCGGGCAAGAGAGGTAGTCCATTTCCAGCGTTTCGGTGAAGCACTGAGATCCGTGCAGGAGCAGCTGGATGCCAAGAATTTCTATGCCTTTAACCCGAGCTTTGATGCTCCGTGCAAAGCCTCCTGTGAAGAGTGATGGATCAGAGAAAAAATCTATCTGACAGGAATCATATCTGAAATAAAAAGAGCTGCACAGCCGGCAGGGATCCTGCGGCTGTGCAGCTTTGAATTTGTTTTTTGGGAAAAAGATGTTTGTAACCTGCATTTCTTGTTATGCGTCTTTTTTATCGTCTTTATGCAGATTCTTCTGTGCTGTGGAAAGCATAAGCTTGATCCTGTTCAGCTGATTTACTTCGCTGGCACCTGGATCGTAGTCGATGGCAACAATGTTGGCTTCCGGATGCTCACGGCGAACTTCCTTGATGACACCTTTTCCTACGATGTGGTTCGGCAGGCATCCAAAAGGCTGGATGCAGACGATGTTCGGGACACCGCCGTGGATGAGTTCCATCATCTCTCCGGTCAGGAACCATCCTTCACCGGTTTGATTTCCGGCAGAAACGATGGGCGCAGCCATTTTTGCAAGATCACGGATATCTGCGGCCGGTGTAAAGTGGCGGCTCTGCTCCAGGGCCTCATTTGCTGTTTTTCTCAGCCAGTCGATGGCTCTGAGACCAAGATTTGCAATGGTTGCCTTGGATTTCTTGAATCCAAGCTTTTCAACCTTGAAATTCTGGTTGTAGAAGCAGTAGCAGATAAAGTCGATAAGATCCGGAACAACCGGTTCTGCCCCCTCTGCCTCCAGAAGATCTGCCAGGTGGTTGTTGGCAGCAGGCAGGAACTTGACAAGGATCTCACCTACGATACCAACGCGAGGTTTTTTCTCATCGGAGATCGGGATCGTATCAAAATCATGGACCATCTCACGGCACATTTTTTTGAAGGTACCATGGCTGACGCTGCTGCCTGTTACGAAGGCAATGACGCGTTGCTCCCAGATTTTGTGTTTGCGGTTTACGATACCCTTTTCCAGCTCGTAAGGACGCATGCGATATACGCATTTCATCAGGATATCACCGAATACGGCACCGTAAACGATGCGCCTGATCAGCGGCAGTGTCAGCTTAAAGCCAGGGTTGCTCTCCAGTCCGCTTAAGTTGAGGGAGATAACCGGAATCTGTTCCATGCCGGCTTTTTTCAGAGCACGGCGGATGAATGCGATATAGTTGGAGGCACGGCAGCCGCCGCCTGTCTGAGACATGATGACTGCAGTTTTGTTCAGGTCATATTTGCCGGAAAGAAGAGCATCCATGATCTGTCCCACAACCATCAGGGACGGATAGCAGGCATCGTTGTTTACATATTTAAGACCCACATCAACAGCATGCTTGTTGTCGTTGGGGAGGACTTCCAGGTTATAGCCGGATGCTTTAAAAGCAGCCTCAAAGATTCCGAAGTGGAATGGAGACATCTGCGGGCAGAGAATGGTGTACTCCTTACGCATCTGCTTGGTAAAGGATATCTTCTCAATGGAAGCCGGCTTGATGTTCCTTTTTTTATTCTGTGCCTGTTTTGCACGGATAGCAGCGATCAGGGAACGGATACGGATCCTTGCCGCACCCAGGTTGTTGACCTCATCGATCTTCAGGCAGGTGTAGATCTTGTCACTTCCATCCAGGATCTCATAAACCTCATCGGTGGTAACGGCATCAAGTCCGCATCCGAAGGAATTCAGCTGGATCAGATCCAGATCCTCTCTTGTTTTTACAAAATTTGCGGCAGAGTAGAGACGGGAGTGATACATCCACTGGTCGTTGACACGGATGGGACGCTCCAGATGTCCAAGGTGTGCAACGGAGTCTTCGGTAAATACGGCGATTCCGTAGCTGTTGATCATATCCGGGATACCGTGGTGGATTTCCGGGTCAATATGGTATGGACGGCCTGCAAGAACGATTCCGCGGCGGCCGGTTTCTTTCAGGTACTGCAGGGTTTCCTCACCCTTTTTCTGGATATCCGTATGTACGGCTGCAAGTTCTTCCCAGGCCTTATGGGCAGCAGCTTTGACCTCGGCGGCAGGAATATCCTGGAATTCTTCCACAAGGCGGTTTGTCAGGATATCCTCGGAAGTAAATGCCAGGAACGGGTTGCGGAAGGTGATGGACGGATCACTGAGCTCGTCCACATTGTTCTTGATATTTTCCGCATAGGAAGTAACAATCGGGCAGTTATAATGGTTGACCGCATCCGGGAACTCGTTGCGTTCGTAAGGGATGCATGGGTAGAAGATAAACTTCACACCGTTACGGATCAGCCATGTGACATGTCCGTGAGCAAGCTTGGCCGGGTAGCATTCGGATTCACTTGGGATGGATTCGATACCCAGCTCGTAGATCTTACGTGTGGAAGTAGGAGAAAGTACCACCTGGTATTTCAGCTCTGTAAAGAAGGTATACCAGAACGGGTAATTTTCAAACATGTTCAGAACACGTGGGATACCAACCTGTCCACGGGTAGCCTTATCTGCGGAAAGTGGTTCATAGGAAAAGAGCCTCTTATATTTGTAATCGAAAAGGTTCGGGATATGATCCTTGTTCTTTTCTTTTCCAAGTCCGCGCTCACAGCGGTTTCCGCTGATGTATTTACGGCCGCCGGAGAATTTGTTGATGGTCAGACGGCAGTTGTTGGTACATCCGCGGCAGTTTGCCATGGAGGTGGTGTACTGGAGGCTGTTGATCTGATCGATGGAAAGCATGGAGGTTTTTTCACCCTCCTGATAGCGCTCCCTTGCGATTAGAGCAGCACCGAAAGCACCCATGATCCCGGCGATATCCGGGCGGATGGCCTGGCAGTTGGCAATCTTCTCAAAGCTGCGGAGAACTGCGTCATTATAGAAGGTACCACCCTGTACAACGATGTGCTTGCCAAGCTCGGAAGCATCGGAAACCTTGATAACCTTGTAGAGGGCGTTTTTGATAACGGAGTAGGCAAGACCAGCGGAGATATCGGAAACCTCAGCGCCTTCCTTCTGGGCCTGCTTAACTTTGGAATTCATAAATACAGTACAGCGTGTTCCAAGATCAATGGGATGTTTTGCAAAAAGAGCTGCTTTTGCAAAGTCCTGTACTGTGTAGTTCAGAGATTTTGCAAAGGTTTCGATAAAGGAACCGCAGCCTGAGGAACATGCTTCGTTGAGCTGTACACTGTCAACAGTCTGGTTACGGATCTTGATACATTTCATATCCTGACCGCCGATATCCAGGATGCAGTCTACTTCAGGATCAAAGAAAGCAGCTGCGTAATAATGGGAAACGGTTTCGACTTCACCTTCGTCAAGAAGAAGTGCCGCTTTGATCAGGGCTTCGCCGTAACCGGTGGAGCAGGAAAAAGCAATTTCTGCATCTTCCGGAAGAAGGCTGTAAATCTCCTTGATGGAGTTGATGGTGGTTTTCAGCGGGTTTCCGTTGTTACTGCTGTAGAAGGAATAAAGAAGAGTTCCGTCTTCGCTTACCAGCGCGGTTTTTGTTGTGGTAGAACCGGCGTCGATCCCCAGGAAGCATTTTCCCTTATAGGTGGAAAGATCTCCGGTTTTTACCCTGTAGGCACTCTGACGGTCATGGAAAGCCTGGTAGTCGTCCTCTGTGGCAAAAAGCGGCTCCATACGTTCTACCTCAAAATCCAGCTTGATGGTAGTCCGCATGCGTTCCTTCAGTTCAGTCAGGGAAACGGTAACATCCTGCTTTGCATTCAGGGCGGAGCCGATGGCTGCGAACAGATGAGAGTTGTCCGGTGCGATAATATGTTCATCATCCAGCTTCAGGGTTCGGATAAAAGCAGTCTTCAGCTCAGAAAGGAAGTGAAGAGGCCCGCCAAGGAAGGCAACGTGTCCGCGGATCGGTTTACCGCAGGCAAGACCGGAAATGGTTTGGTTGACAACTGCCTGGAAAATGGAGGCAGAAAGGTCTTCCTTAGTTGCTCCGTCGTTGATCAGTGGCTGGATATCTGTTTTTGCGAAAACACCGCAACGTGCCGCAATGGGATAAAGTGCCTTGTAATGTTTGGCGTATTCATTAAGACCTGGTGCATCGGTCTGGAGCAGAGATGCCATCTGGTCAATGAAGGAACCGGTACCGCCGGCACAGATGCCATTCATACGCTGCTCTACATTTCCGTTTTCGAAATAGATGATCTTGGCATCCTCGCCTCCAAGCTCGATAGCAACATCCGTCTTTGGTGCCAGCTTCTGCAGGGAAGTGGATACGGCGATAACCTCCTGTACAAAAGGTACTTCCAGATGATTGGCAAGTGTCAGTCCGCCGGAACCTGTAATGACCGGACAGAGTGTCAGTTCACCAAGCTGATCCTCAGCTTTCTGAAGAAGATCTGCAAGGGTTTCCTGGATATTTGCAAAATGTCTCTCATAGTCGGAGAAGACAAGCGTATCGTTTTCGTCTAAGATCGCAATCTTAACAGTGGTGGAACCAATGTCAATTCCAAGTGTGTGTTTCTTCATAAAAAATTGATTTCCTCCTCGTTGTATCTATACAGGGGTTGCCCGACTCTGACATTTCTGTCAGATGGGAGTTGTTTCTTCTTATTATAAAGGATTTTTAAGCGAATATTCTATATTATACGATATCGTTTAAAAAATGGCAATGTAAAAGTTTAACAATCAGTAGCCGTAAAGAAAAAAATGTGTTATGATATTGACTAAAAGTTTTGAAAGATATTTGCATCGGCAGCTGGTTATGGCTGTATCTGCGACGCAGATGCCGGGCAGAGACAACTTTAAAATGTTTTTAGAAGGGAAATGAAATGGCAGAATATAAACTGATCACAACAGAAGGAAGAGCGAAAAGGGGCGAGTTTAAGACGGTCCACGGAACGATCCAGACTCCTGTTTTTATGAATGTAGGAACAATTGCAGCAATTAAAGGTGCAGTTTCCACTGTGGATCTTCATGAGATCGGTACACAGGTAGAGCTGTCCAATACCTATCATCTTCATGTGCGCCCTGGAGACAAGGTGGTAAAGCAGCTGGGAGGTCTTCATGAATTTATGAACTGGGACAGACCGATCCTTACCGATTCCGGCGGATTCCAGGTATTTTCGCTGGCGAAGCTTCGTAAGATCAAGGAAGAGGGCGTGTATTTTAACTCTCATATCGATGGTCATAAGATTTTTATGGGACCGGAGCAGAGCATGCAGATCCAGTCAAATCTGGCCTCTACCATTGCAATGGCCTTTGATGAGTGCCCAAGCAGTGTGGCAGACAGGGATTATGTACAGAAATCGGTAGCGCGTACAACACGCTGGCTTAAAAGATGCAAGGATGAGATGGCTCGTCTGAACAGTCTGCCGGATACCATTAACAAGAACCAGCTTCTTTTTGGCATTAACCAGGGGGCTGTTTATGAAGATATCCGTATTGAGCATGCCCAGGCTATCGCGGAGATGGATCTGGACGGCTATGCAGTGGGCGGCCTTGCAGTTGGTGAAAGTCATGAGGAGATGTACCGGATCCTGGATGAGGTGGTTCCGCATTTGCCGCAGAACAAGCCGACGTATCTTATGGGGGTTGGTACCCCGGCCAATATCCTGGAGGGGGTTGAGCGTGGTATTGACTTTTTTGACTGTGTATATCCCAGCCGTAACGGCCGTCATGGTCACGTGTATACCAACCATGGCAAGATGAATCTTTTTAATGCAAAGTATGAGCTGGATTCCAAACCGATCGATGAGGAGTGCCAGTGCCCGACCTGCCGTCATTACAGCAGAGCGTATATCCGTCATCTTCTGAAGGCGAAGGAGATGCTTGGCATGAGGCTTTGTGTTCTGCATAATCTGTATTTCTATAATCATATGATGGAAGAGATCAGGGATGCGCTGGATGCAGGGAATTTTGCGGCTTATAAGAAGATGCGTCTGGAAGGCTTTGAGGAAGGCAGGATCAACGGGAACCGGTAAGTTTTATTTATAAAATTTGTGTAAATTACTTTGATTTTATAAGAAAACTCTTGAAGGTTTTTTGGTTTTTGTGTATGATAGTACGAAGTGACACTTTTAGAGGTCAGTAACGGCGGGGGTACCGCAGATTATTTGTTTTTAGCAGGAGGAATTTGAAATGATCGCATCATCTACAGCGGCAGCTGGCGGACTTAGCGCGGGTCTTGGTATTGTCTGGATTGTAGTTCTGTTTGGAATTATGTATTTTATGATGATCCGTCCGCAGAAGAAGGAGCAGAAGAGAACTCAGACTATGTTGAACAGCATGGAGGTTGGTGACAGTGTTGTTACTACCAGTGGTTTTTATGGTGTTGTTATTGATATGACTGAGGAAGATGTTATTGTTGAGTTTGGTAATAATAAGAATTGCCGTATTCCTATGAGGAAGCAGGCGATTGCTGAGGTTGAGAAGGCTGATCAGGCTTCTGCTTGATGCTTTTTTCGCAATAACTTGAATATGAGAGAGGCACTGCGTTTTTTGTGACGTGGTGTCTTTTTTTGTATTTGTATGTGGACGAATGGACGAACGAACGGATGAAGGGACGCCGGGGAAGGGGATGCTGGCTGGTCTGCGGCTTCGTCGGGGGCTGGCTTCTAGGACGCCGGAAATCTGCTAAAAGCGTTTTTAAAAAGTCCGAACTCGCGGCCTGCTGCCGCTCAGACAGCGGACTTTTGAAAAACAACGCAGATTCCCGCCGTCCAAGAATCAGCTCCCCTCCTGCAGAAGCAGAGCCATCCAGCATCCCCTTCCCCGGCTGGTGCTTCCGGTGAGAAATAGTGTCGTTTGACGGTTGGTTGTGGGTCGTCAGCGCTGCGCTGGACGACTGCAATGGCTGAGTTTGTGTTGGGTTGGGGGGACGGCTGAGGCGCTGCGCTGTCAGCCTGGGGTTGCGGATGTGCTAGAATTGCGGATGTGATGGGAGAATAGCCTTTGATGCCAGCGCAGACGGACTGTGTGGATGTGCTGGGAGTGTGGATGTGATGGGAATATGACAATTGTAATATTGTATAGAAATAAGTGGATTTTTGGTAAAATTCGTGTAATAATGATGTTACTATCAGAAATGAGAGTGACGATGGCTTTGGAATATCGTAAAATTGTAAATAAGAATGAATTTTCAGAAAGGGGTTGGATTTATGGGTCTTATCAGAGCGGCTGTGGGTGCAGCGGGTGGTACGTTGGCGGATCAGTGGAAGGAGTTTTTTTACTGTGAGGCTATGGATAAAGAAGTGATGGTTGTGAAGGGGATGAAGAGGTCTTCTTCCAGGTCTTCCAATAAGCATGGGAGTGATAATATTATTTCCAGCGGCAGCGGGATCGCTGTGGCGGATGGTCAGTGTATGATGATCGTGGAGCAGGGAAAGGTTGTTGAGGTTTGTGCGGATCCGGGAGAGTATACGTATGATGCTTCTACGGAGCCGAGTATTTTTTCAGGTAGTCTGGGTGACGGAATCAGGAAGACCTTTGATACGATCGGGAAGAGGTTTGCTTTTGGCGGTGATACGGGTAAGGATCAGAGGGTGTATTATTTTAATACTAAGGAGCTTGTGGATAACAAGTTTGGTACTGCTAATCCGATCCCGTTCCGGGTTGTGGATTCCAGGATCGGGCTGGATGTGGATGTGGCTGTGAGGTGTCATGGTGTTTATTCCTACAGGATTGCGGATCCCCTTCTTTTTTATACGAATGTGTGTGGAAATGTGGAGCGGGAGTATACCAGAGAGGAGCTGGACGGACAGCTGAAGGCGGAGTTTATCAGTGCGCTGCAGCCTGCTTTCGGAAGGCTTTCGGAGCTGGAGTTGCGTCCGAATCAGATCGTGACTCATAATACGGAGCTGGAGAATGCCATGAATGAGGTGCTTTCTGCCAAGTGGGAGGAGCTTCGTGGGCTTAAGGTGGTCAGTGTGGCACTTGGTTCTGTGACATTGCCGGATGAGGATGCCGAGATGATCAAGCAGGCTCAGCGTACGGCTATGATGCGTGATCCTGCTATGGCTGCGGCTACTCTGACCGGGGCCCAGGCGGATGCTATGAAGGCTGCGGCTTCTAATTCAGCAGGGGCTATGACTGGTTTTATGGGCATGGGTATGGCTGCTAATGCAGGTGGTCTGAATGCGCAGCAGTTGTTTGAGATGGGCCAGAAGCAGCAGGCGCAGCAGCAGAGTGTACAGCAGCAGGCAGTGCAGCCGGTTTCGCCGGCAGGGAACGGAGCAGGGGCTGCGGCTGGTTCCTGGACCTGCAGCTGTGGTGCGGTTTCTTCGGGGAAATTCTGTCCGGAGTGTGGTGCATCGCGTCCGGTGGAGGACAGCTGGACCTGTTCCTGCGGTACGGTGAATAAAGGAAAGTTCTGTATGAACTGCGGAGCGAAGAAGCCGGAGAAGAAGATGCAGTATCGTTGCAGCAGGTGCGGATGGGAACCGGCAGATCCGGAGAATCCACCGAAATTCTGCCCGGAGTGCGGTGATCCGTTCGGACCGGAGGATGCAGTATAGATCAGAAAGAGAGATGGTCAGGAGCAAAATGCAGGGTAACTCCTGCCGGTTGTTGGATACAGAATGATGAAGTGAGGTGAATATATGGCGAAGATGCAGGAGTTTAAGTGTCCGTGCTGTGGTGGCTCCATAGAGTTTGACAGTTCTGTGCAGAAGATGAAGTGTCCGTTTTGTGATACGGAGTTTGATGTTGGTACGTTATCGGAATATGCTCAGACTGTGGAGGAAGAACAGCCTGAGGATATGAGCTGGTCGGATGAGGCCGGCAGTGAGTGGCAGGACGGGGAGAGTGAGGGGCTGCGTACCTATGTGTGCAAGTCCTGTGGCGGTGAGATCGTGGGAGATGCCAACACGGCAGCAACGGCCTGCCCGTTTTGCGGAAGTCCGGTGGTAATGACCGGGCAGCTGTCCGGTGCACTGAAGCCGGATTATGTGATCCCGTTTAAGCTGGACAAGAAAGCGGCAAAGGAGAGGCTGAAAAAGCATCTTACCGGTAAGAGGCTTTTGCCGAAAGCATTTAAGTCAGAGAATCATATCAGCGAGGTTAAGGGCATCTACGTTCCGTTTTGGCTGTATGACACAGACGCAGATGCAGATATCCGTTACCGTGCAACAAAGACCCGGTTCTGGAGCGATAGTGATTATGATTATACGGAGACCAGCTATTATGCAGTACACAGAAGTGGTTCTCTTGGTTTTGATCATGTACCGGTGGATGGCTCTGCCAGCATGGAAAATGATCTGATGGAGTCTATAGAGCCTTTTGATTTCAAAGAAGCGGTGGATTTTCAGACTGCGTATCTGGCTGGATATTTTGCAGATAAATATGATGTGACAGCCAGCGAGTGTGAGGAACGTGCCAATGAGCGTATCCGCCGCAGCACAGAGGCTGCATTCCGGGATACGGTGAGAGGATACGCCAGTGTGGTACCGGAGAATACCAGTATCCGGCTTCATAACGGGACAACGAAATATGCGTTATATCCCGTATGGATCCTGCAGACGAAGTGGAAGGGTGATAATTACATATTTGCCATGAATGGTCAGACAGGGAAATTTGTGGGAAATCTGCCTACAGACAAGAACGCTTTTGCACGATGGTTCCTGGGAACAACGGGGGTCGTGGGTGTGATCACTTATATTATCCTGTATCTGATCTGGGCTTTGTAGGGAGGTGGATGCCATGAAAAAAAGAATATCTGTATTTTTGATATCGATCCTTTTGTGTCTGGCATGTGCTTTTCCGGTATGGGCAGGCACCGTAAGCCGTCTGGATGACCAGGCGGGACTTCTGGATGCAGAGCAGCAGGAGAGCCTGAGCAGTACTTTGGATGAGATCAGTGAGCGGGATCAGGTAGATGTTGTGGTCGTTACCGTTAACAGTCTTGAGGGAAAAACAGCCCAGGCGTATGCGGAGGATTATTTTATTGACCATGGATATGGACAGGGGGAAAATGGTGACGGTATTTTATTCCTGTTGGATATGGGAGACCGTAACTGGGCCATTGCAACACACGGATATGCGATAGAAGTGTTTACGGATGCCGGACAGTCCTACATCATGGATCAGGTGAAGCCTTATTTAAGTGACGGTGATTATAACGAAGCGTTTCATAAGTTTGCCACGGAATGCGATGATTTTATCACGCAGGCAGATGAGGCAGAGCCATACGATGTGGAAAACCTTCCGGATGAGCCTTTTGCGGTTGGGATAAACCTGCTGATCGCTCTTGCTGTGGGGCTTGTGGCAGGATTACTGGTGACCGGAAATATGAGAAGAAAGCTGAAAACTGTGCGAAAACAGGATCGGGCGGCTTCTTATGTGCGGCAGGGCAGTATGAATGTGACCAGAAGTAATGATTTTTACCTCTACAGTACGGTATCAAAATCCGCAAAACCGAAAAATGAGGATAATAACGGTGGTTCCAGCACCCATACCTCATCTTCCGGTGATACCTTCGGTGGTTCCAGCGGGAAATTCTGAGAATATCATCAGGAAAAACAGAATATGATAAAAAAAGAAAGACTGCTGTACCGGAATGGTAGGGCAGTTTTTCTTTTTTCTGTGTGCGAAAGTATGTCTCTGTGGCGGCAGAAACAGGGAATTGCCGTTTATTTTTTGCATTCCGGAAATAACTTTATCTATTTAATAGGTTGAAATCCGTCGAAAAGTGCGTTATGATAATAACAATTATCCACACCAGTGCGTTAAAATTTTACAGCACAGGGGAAATCGGAGGAGTGAATAAAATGGAGTACAAGATTGCCCTGATTCCGGGAGACGGAATCGGTCCGGAGATTGTTGCCGAGGCCAAAAAAGTTTTAGACAGAGTATGTGAGAAATACAGTCATAAATTTTCATACACAGAGGTTCTTTTAGGAGGGGCATCCATTGATGCTCACGGAGTACCTCTTACAGAGGAAGCCATTGCCCAGGCAAAAGCTTCTGATGCAGTACTGATGGGTTCCATTGGCGGCGATGCCAAGACATCCCCGTGGTACAAGCTGGAGCCGTCCAAACGCCCGGAGGCAGGTCTTCTTGCGATACGTAAGGCGCTGAACCTGTTTGCAAACCTTCGTCCGGCTTATCTTTACAATGAGCTTCGTGATGCATGCCCGCTCCGTGATGAGATCATCGGAGATGGTTTTGACATGATCATTGTAAGAGAGCTTACAGGAGGTCTTTACTTCGGAGCAAGAAAGACTACTGAGGAGAACGGAGTCCGCACAGCAGTAGATACTCTTTCTTATAATGAGAATGAGATCCGCCGTATTGCCATTAAGGCATTTGAGATCGCACGTAAGAGAAGAAATAAGGTTACAAGTGTAGATAAAGCCAATGTTCTTGATTCTTCCAGACTCTGGAGAAGTGTAGTGGAGGATGTGGCAAAGGATTATCCGGATGTAACACTGGAGCATATGCTGGTTGATAACTGTGCAATGCAGCTGGTACGTGATCCGAAGCAGTTTGATGTTATCCTTACAGAAAACATGTTCGGAGATATCCTCTCTGATGAGGCAAGTATGGTGACCGGTTCTATCGGAATGCTTTCCTCCGCAAGCTTAAATGAGACAAAGCTTGGTCTCTATGAGCCGAGCCATGGTTCTGCACCGGATATCGCAGGCCAGAACAAGGCAAACCCCATCGCAACCATTCTTTCCGCTGCTATGATGCTGAGATATTCTCTGGATCTTGATAAAGAAGCAGATGCTGTGGAAACAGCAGTACAGAAGGTTCTTACAGAGGGTTACAGAACAGGAGATATCATGTCTGACGGATGCAAGCTTGTCGGAACCAAAGAGATGGGCAATCTGATCGCAGATGCCA
Source organism: Blautia sp. MSK.18.38 (assembly GCF_024460535.1). Lineage (NCBI taxonomy): Bacteria > Bacillati > Bacillota > Clostridia > Lachnospirales > Lachnospiraceae > Blautia > Blautia sp. MSK.18.38. The sequence continues at coordinate 103,470 of NZ_JANFYP010000011.1, forward strand.
TTGCATAAATAAAGCGGGACAGAGAGAAGAAAACGAAACAGAACAGAAAAAACCGGTACCTGGAAGAGGAAGTCTATAAACAGATACCGGATCCTATCGTAAAGAATAAAAAGGAGAGACCTTAAAAATGAAAAGTGATACCGTAAGAAAAGGCACACAGCAGGCACCACATCGTTCCCTGTTCAATGCCCTTGGAATGACAAAGGAAGAAATGGACAAACCACTGGTAGGAATCGTAAGTTCTTATAACGAGATCGTACCGGGACATATGAACCTTGACAAAATTGTAAATGCTGTAAAGCTCGGCGTTGCAATGGCTGGCGGCACACCGGTTGTATTTCCGGCGATCGCAGTATGTGACGGAATCGCAATGGGACACGTTGGAATGAAATATTCCCTTGTAACACGTGACCTGATCGCAGATTCCACAGAGGCCATGGCACTGGCTCATCAGTTCGATGCTCTGGTCATGGTTCCCAACTGTGACAAAAACGTACCTGGCCTTCTGATGGCAGCGGCAAGGATCAACGTTCCTACTGTATTCGTAAGCGGCGGTCCGATGCTTGCCGGCCATGTAAAAGGACACAAAACCAGTCTTTCCAGTATGTTTGAGGCAGTAGGATCCTATGCAGCAGGAACCATCACAGCAGATGATCTGGAAGAATTCGAGAACAAAACCTGCCCGACCTGCGGATCATGTTCCGGTATGTACACTGCGAACAGCATGAACTGCCTGACAGAGGTTCTCGGTATGGGACTGAAAGGAAACGGTACCATCCCGGCAGTATACTCTGAACGTATCCGTCTTGCAAAGCATGCAGGAATGCAGGTAATGGAAATGTACAGAAGGAACATCCGCCCAAGAGACATTATGACAAAAGAGGCAGTTTTAAATGCACTTACAGTAGATATGGCACTTGGATGCTCCACAAACAGTATGCTTCATCTTCCGGCTATCGCACATGAAATCGGAATGGATTTTGATATCAGCTTTGCAAATGAGATCAGTGAGAAGACCCCGAACCTTTGCCACCTTGCACCGGCAGGCCCGACCTACATGGAAGATCTTAATGAGGCCGGTGGTGTCTATGCGGTCATGAATGAGCTGAACAAGCTGGGACTTCTCCATACAGAGTGTATGACAGTAACCGGAAAAACAGTAGGTGAGAATATCAAAAACTGTGTAAACCTGAATCCGGAGGTTATCCGCCCGATCGACAATCCGTATACAAAGACAGGCGGACTTGCCGTACTGAAAGGAAACCTTGCACCGGATGGTGGTGTTGTAAAACGTTCTGCTGTTGTACCGGAGATGCTGGTACATGAGGGTCCTGCACGTGTATTTGACAGCGAGGATGACGCAATTGTTGCCATCAAGAGCGGTAAGATCGTAGAGGGGGATGTTGTGGTTATCCGCTATGAGGGACCAAAGGGTGGCCCTGGAATGAGAGAGATGCTGAACCCTACATCTGCCATCGTGGGAATGGGACTTGGTTCTTCCGTAGCCCTGATCACCGACGGACGTTTCAGCGGTGCATCTAGAGGAGCCGCTATCGGACACGTATCACCGGAGGCAGCAGTAGGCGGCCCGATCGCACTGGTTGAGGAAGGCGATATCATCAGCATCAATATTCCGGAGCTGAAACTGGAGATCAAGGTTTCAGATGAAGAGATGCAGGCTAGAAGAGAAAAATGGCAGCCAAGAGAGCCGAAGGTGACAACCGGATATCTGGCAAGATACGCTTCCATGGTAACATCCGGAAACCGTGGTGCGATCCTGGAAGTACCGAAAGCAAAATAAGGAGGAACGAAAGATATGCAGCTTACAGGTGCAGAGATCATCGTAGAATGTCTGAAGGAACAGGGCGTTGATACCGTATTTGGATATCCGGGCGGCGCGATCCTGAATGTTTACGATGCCTTATATGAATACAAAGATGAGATCACACATGTACTGACCTCCCACGAGCAGGGTGCATCCCATGCTGCTGACGGTTATGCAAGAGCGACCGGAAAGGTAGGTGTCTGCCTGGCAACCTCCGGTCCAGGAGCAACTAACCTGGTAACAGGGATCGCGACTGCATACATGGATTCCGTACCGATGGTAGCCATTACTGCAAACGTAGGAAGACCACTCCTGGGAAGAGATTCTTTCCAGGAGGTTGATATCGCAGGTATCGTAATGCCTGTAACAAAATACAGTTTCATCGTAAAGAATATCGAAGATCTTGCAGATACGTTAAGAAGAGCATTTTATATTGCAAAAAGCGGAAGACCCGGCCCGGTGCTTGTGGATGTCCCGAAGGATATCACAGGAATGAAATATGAATATGAGCCATGCCATCCGGCTATGGTTAACCGTGAGATCAAAAGTATCCGTAAAGAAGATATTGATCAGGCACTGGAAATGATCAGAGAGGCAGAGAAACCGTTTATTTTTGTTGGCGGCGGATGTGTGATCTCCGGTGCTGACCAGGAAGTACGTGAGCTGGCTCGCAGGATCCAGGCTCCTGTCTGCGATACTCTGATGGGCAAGGGTACCTTCCCGGGAGAAGATCCTCTCTATACAGGTATGGTAGGTATGCACGGAACCAAGACTTCCGATCTTGGCGTAACAGAGTGCGATCTTCTTATTGTTCTCGGTGCACGCTTCAGTGACCGTGTAACAGGAAATACCAAAACTTTTGCACATAATGCAAAAATCCTTCAGATCGATGTGGATGCTGCGGAGATCAATAAAAATATCAAAGTGGATGCCAGTGTGATCGGTGATGTGAAGGAAGTGCTGAAACGCCTTCTGGAGGAAATTCCGAAGAAAGAACATCCGGAGTGGATCGCACATATCCAGGAATTGAAATCAAAATATCCGCTGAATTATGATCACACACAGCTTACAGGTCCGTATATTATAGAGAAACTTTATGAGTTGACCAACGGTGATGCGATCATCTCCACAGATGTTGGACAGCATCAGATGTGGGCGGCGCAGTATTATAAATACAAAGAGCCGAGAACTCTTCTTACTTCCGGCGGACTTGGAACCATGGGCTACGGCCTTGGCGCTGCAATTGGCGCGAAGATGGGCAGACCGGAAAAAACAGTTGTAAATATAGCAGGTGACGGATGCTTCCGTATGAATATGAATGAGCTGGCAACAGCTGCACGCTGTGGCAGACAGCTGATCCAGATTGTTATGAACAATCATGTACTGGGAATGGTGCGTCAGTGGCAGACGCTTTTCTATGGAAAGAGGTACTCTTCCACAGTACTGGATGACGCCGTTGATTTTGTGAAATTATCAGAGGCGCTGGGTGCAAAAGCCATTCGTGTGACAAAGATGGAGGATGTGGAGCCTGCACTTAAGATGGCACTGGCAGCAGAGGGGCCTGTCGTTCTGGATTGCTGGATCGATCAGGATCTGAGTGTGTTCCCGATGGTACCGGCTGGTGCGAACCTTGATGATGTATTTGACGAGGAGGATATGAAGAAACATGAGTAGAGTGTATAATTTTTCTGCCGGACCGGCAGTGCTTCCAGAGGAAGTACTCAAAGAAGTAGCGGATGAGATGATGGATTATAACGGCACAGGAATGTCTGTTATGGAAATGAGCCACAGAAGTGCAGCTTTTCAGGAGATCATTGATACTGCAGAGAAAGATCTTCGCGAGCTTATGAACATTCCGGATAACTACAAGGTACTTTTCCTTCAGGGAGGAGCATCCCAGCAGTTTGCCATGATCCCGATGAACCTTATGAAAAACAAGGTCGCAGATTATATCGTAACAGGACAGTGGGCAAAAAAAGCTTATCAGGAAGCTCAGAAATACGGAAAAGCAAACAAGATCGCCTCTTCTGAAGATAAAACCTTCAGCTATATTCCGGACTGCAGTGATCTGCCGATCAGCCCGGATGCAGACTACGTATACATCTGTGAGAACAACACCATTTACGGCACAAAATTCAAAAAACTTCCAAACACAAAAGGTAAGACTCTGGTAGCAGATGTATCCTCCTGCTTCCTGTCTGAGCCGGTGGATGTAAGCAAATATGGTATTATCTATGGCGGTGTTCAGAAGAACATCGGACCGGCAGGCATGGTTATCGTGATCATCCGTGAGGACCTGATCACAGAGGATGTTCTTCCGGGAACCCCAACCATGCTTACTTATAAGACACATGCAGACGCAGGCTCTCTTTACAATACGCCGAATGCTTACTGCATCTATGTATGCGGAAAAGTATTTAAATGGCTGAAGAAGATGGGCGGTCTGGAAGTGATGAAACAGCGCAATGAGGAAAAAGCCAAAATCCTTTATGATTACCTGGATTCCAGCAAGCTGTTCAAAGGAACTGTAGTTCCGGAAGACAGATCCCTTATGAATGTACCGTTCGTAACCGGTGACAAGGAAATGGATGCCAAGTTTGTTAAAGAGGCAACTGAAGCAGGACTTGTAAACCTGAAAGGACACCGTACTGTTGGCGGAATGCGTGCCAGCATCTACAATGCCATGCCAAAGGCCGGCGTAGAGGCACTGGTTGCATTCATGAAAAAATTCGAGGAGGAGAATGCATAATGTTCCAGTATCATTGCCTGAATCCTATCGCTGAAAAAGGTCTGAAACTTTTTGGCGATAATTATAAAAAAACAGAGACCGCTGACCAGTGTGATGCAATCCTTGTAAGAAGTGCAAAAATGCACGACATGGAGCTGCCGAAGAGCGTTTGCGCAGTTGCACGTGCAGGTGCAGGCGTCAATAATATTCCGGTTAAGGAGTATGCAGAGAAGGGTGTTGTTGTATTCAACACGCCTGGAGCCAACGCAAACGGCGTAAAAGAGCTGGTACTTGCAGGTATGCTCCTTGCATCCAGAGATATCGTAGGAGGTATCGAGTGGGTTGCACAGGAGAAAGATAAAGAGCACATCGGCAAGCTTGCCGAGAAGCAGAAAAAACAGTTCGCAGGATGCGAGATCAGCGGCAAAAAGCTTGGTATTATCGGTCTTGGAGCCATTGGAGCCATGGTGGCAAACGCAGCATGCGGTCTTGGCATGGAAGTATATGGTTATGACCCATATCTTTCTATTGATGCGGCATGGAATCTGTCCAGAACCATCAAGCACAGCAAGAGCCTGGATGAGATCTACAGCCAGTGCGATTATATCACCATTCATGTGCCGCTTCTTGACAGCACTAAGAAGATGATCAACAAAGAAGCTTTTGATAAGATGAAGGACGGCGTGGTTCTTCTGAATTTTGCAAGAGATCTTCTTGTTGATGAGGATGCTCTGATCGAGGCTGTTGAGAGTGGCAAGGTTAAGAAGTATGTAACTGATTTTGCAAATGAGACAGTTGCAGGACGCGAGGGTATTCTGGTAACTCCGCATCTTGGTGCGTCTACAGAGGAATCTGAAGAGAACTGTGCAGAGATGGCTGTAAAAGAGATCCGTGATTACCTTGAGAATGGTAATATCAAAAATTCTGTTAATTATCCGAACTGTGATATGGGTACCTGTGTGGCTGTCGGAAGAATCTCTCTTGCGCACAGCAACACACCGAATATGATCAGTCAGGTTACCAAGATCCTTGGATCTGAGGGACTGAATATTGCGGATATGACGAATAAGAGTAAAGGGGAGTTTGCTTATACTCTTATTGATCTTGAGAGTGCGGCGTCTGCTAAGGCGTTGGATGAACTCAAGGAGATTGAGGGAATGTACAGGGTGCGTGTTGTTAAGTAAAGGAACAAGAGGTTAGAAATACTTTTTTTTAAATACTGTGTGGCGTTTGCTTTTTTGGCGAATGACGCACAGTATTTTTTTTGAGGAAAAAAGGAAAACCGCAAAGGGGCCGCAAAGCCGCGGCCCCTCTGCACACCCCTCGGGCTTTTTTTAGGAGTGCTTGGTTGTGGAGGACGGGAGTTTGGTTGACTTGTGTCTGTATGCGACGGTGCTGGGAACGAAAGGTTGAGCCGATGGAGGAGAACGGCCTGACGGGGTTGTTGAGAGTGAAAAAGTCTTGAGGCCGTTATAGGTATGTGACGGTATTGGATGTGGAAGGTTGAGCCGAGAGTGAGGGTGGGAGGGCGTTGGTAGGTCTCGATGTGCGGGGCACATCTGCGGATTTTTTGGAATAATATAGAAGTGAATTTGAGCGGTAAATATATCAAATGCAAATATATCAAATGATCAAATGTAAATATATCAAATGTAAATATATCAAATTCAAATATATCAAATGATCAAATGTAAATATATCAAATGTAAATATATCAAATTCAAATATATCAAATGCAAATATATCAAATGCAAATATATTAAATGCAAATATATTAAATGTAAATATATCAAATACAAATATAATGTGCAAATATAATATGCGTAATGATATTGGTTGTAAATTTTTATACGATAAGATATTAATAAAAATATATGATATAATAGGGAAAATATGAAGAATACACAACAATTGGCGGATAGGCGCGAAGCGTCGTTTCTGCGGTACGTGCCCGGAAAGAGGGGGTGCAGGGGGAGAAAAACGGGCTTCGTAACTTTGAGTGCTTTCTCCCCCTGCGGTGTTTTCTCAGCTTTTCAAAGCCAATAAACAAAAAAATAATTCAATAAAAGAAAAACATACACTACTTGCGGGATGCGATGAAGTCAAGAACTTCATCTCTTTCAGGCATTACGCGGAGTGCTCCCTTCTTTGTTGTGATGAGAGAAGCTGCTGCATTTGCAAAAGTAAGCAGCTCTGCAAGGTTTTCGTCAGTGAGATCCTCAAGACCGTGTTCCAGCACATAATTCAGGGTGCTTGCACAGAAGGTGTCTCCTGCACCGGTGGTTTCAATGGTTTTTTCCTGAAGGAAAGGAGCAGCCTCGACCTTCCGTCCGCGATAATAAGCGCGGCTTCCGTCTTTTCCCATTGTGATCAGCACAAGCGGGATATGATATTTTTCTTCGATAAGAGCAGCACCCTTATCATAATCTGTTGTGTCAAAAAGAAATTCCACTTCATTATCAGAAATCTTCAGTACATCACAGCGTTCCATGCCGTATTCGATTTCTTTGCGGGCATCGTTCAGATCCTTCCAGAGTGGAGGGCGTAAGTTCGGGTCAAAGGTGATGATGCATCCGGATTCTTTTGCCACGTCAAGAGCATAGCGGGTTGCTTCACGGACACCCTCATGTGTGGAAGAAAGCGTACCGAAATGGAAGATCCTGGAATTGCGGATCAGATCGGCATCTACCTCATCCTTTGTCAGCATCATATCTGCACCTGGATTACGGTAGAAAGAAAAATCACGGTCTCCGTCCGGGTAAGTATGTACAAAAGCAAGGGTAGTGTGAATTTCATCGTCCATGACAAGATTTCTGGTATCAATGCCGCATTCTTCTACGGCAGCCTTCAGCTGCTTGCCGAACATGTCGTTTCCGACCTTTCCGATAAATGCAGTTTTTTTGCCAAGACGGTTCAGCATGGCAAGAACGTTACAGGGAGCTCCGCCCGGGTTTGCCTCGAAAGTAGGGTTTCCTTGGGAACTGTCACCGTTTTCTGTGAAGTCGATCAGAAGCTCGCCGAGAGCTGTTACATCATACTGTCTGTTTTCCATTGATGATTCCTCCTGATAAGTTATTTGTTTCATATTCTGCTTCATATTATAATCGTTACACATGATTTTGGGAAGAACCAAATCGAATTATTTTCTGTTCTGTTACCGGTTACTTGTGGCGCTTTTTGCGAAGATTAGAACTGTTATCTTTATTTTTCTGTAAAATGGTGGTAAACTTAGTCTATAAAACAACAAATATGATGGAGGAGACGATTATGGCTGATAAAGCGTATGAATATATGGATTGGCCCCGGATCGAGGCGATCGTTTATGGGGAGGAGGCATCACCTCGTGATGTGATGCAGCCAAGGGTAACAGAGGATGGCGTTCTGATCCAGGGATTTTTTCCGGGAGCGGATGCTGCAGAGGTTGTTGTAGGGGAAAAGAGTTATCCGATGATCCTGGAAGATGAGGCTGGTTATTATGCTGTAATGCTTCCATTGAAAAGGATTCCGGAATATCGTTTCCGTGTGATAAGAGGAAGCAGGAAAGAGACTTTTTACGATGCGTATGAATGTCCATGCCAGATCACGGAAGAGGAGGAACGAGCTTTTTGTGCCGGTGTCTATTACAAGGCATATGAGAAGCTGGGAGCGCATCCGGGGACCTGTGGCGAGGTAGAAGGAACATATTTTGCTGTCTGGGCACCCAATGCAATCCGTGTCAGTGTGGTCGGTGATTTTGACAGGTGGGATGGAAGGCGTCTTCCGATGCATCGGATGCCAATGTCCGGAATTTTTGAGATTTTTGTTCCAGGTGTACAGGCAGGGGCCTCTTACCAGTATGAGATCAAGATCAAAGGCGGCAATGTACAGCGGAAGTCTGATCCTTACGGAAATGGAACCCAGGGAGCGCCGTCTGTGATTTCTGTTGTAACAGAGCTGGGGGAGTTTTTATGGCAGGATGAAGCGTGGATGAAGGAACGTGAAAGGTTTGCCAGCCGTGAAGTTCCGGTTTCTATTTATGAAACGGATGTAACAGAGTGGAAAAACAGTGGTGAATTGGTGGAGTTTCTGAAGGAAACCGGTTATACGCATGTAGAATTTCATCCGGTGATGGAGTATCTTGACCGAAGTTCAGGAGGATATTCTACGTCTGCGTATTATGCTGTGACTACCCGTTTTGGGACTGCGGCAGATTTCCGGACACTGGTAGAGGATCTTCATCAGGCAGGGATTGGCGTGATCCTGGACTGGACACCGGCTCAGTTTCCGCGGTTTGATGCAGGGCTTGAGAAATTTGACGGAACTCCTCTTTATGAAGTACAGGATCCGGCTATGGCCGTTCATCCGATGTGGGGCACCATGCTTTATAATTACGGAAGTCCTATGGTCAAAGATTTCCTTATTTCCAATGCGTTTTTCTGGCTGGATGAATTTCATGTGGACGGATTTCGGATGGATGATGTAGATGCGATGCTGTATCTGGATTTTGGAAGAGAGGCGGGACAGTGGACGGCTAATCTTTATAGTTCCAATGAGAACCTTCAGGCAATGGAGTTTCTGAAGCATCTGAATTCTATTGTGAAGAAGCAGTATCCGGGGATTCTTCTGATCGCACAGGAGGATGGTTTATGGCCGCAGCTTACAGACAGTGTGGAGAATGATCATCTGGGGTTTGACTATAAATGGAGTGGTGGCTGGACAAAGGATCTTCTTTCTTACCTGGAAGCAGAGCCTTTGGACAGACGAAATTATTATGATCAGCTGACGCTTTCCATGATGTATGCATATAGTGAGCATTATGTACTGACTCTGGGGAAGAGAGATGTGGGTACGTTAAAAGAGTTTCAGGAGAAGCTTCCGGGATCTTCAAGGCAGAAGGATGCTCAGCTGCGTGCTGCGTATGGCTATCTGATGCTTCATCCGGGTGTGAAGATGACAGCGCCGGATGGGGATGTGGGGCCGGAAATGAGGGCGTATCTGCATGATCTGAATGAACTTTACAGGAATCATCCGGCGTTGTATGCAATGGATGGTAATTCGGATGGGTTTGAGTGGATCCAGTTTACCAGCTATGATGAGAATGTGGTTGCGTTTCTTCGTAAGACGGAAAAGCAGGAAGAAACGATTCTTGCGGTGTGTAATTTTTCACCGGTATCTTATGACAGTTACCGGGTTGGTGTGCCTTTTGCGGGGAAATATAAGGAAATTTTCAACAGTGACAGTGAAAAGTTTGGCGGACAGGGTGTGGTGAACGCACGGGCGAAAGCGGCTATTCATATGGAGTGTGATAACAGGGAGTTTTCTTTGAAGCTGAAGCTTCCGGCTTATGGTGTGGCGGTATTTGGGTGTACACCGGAGAAGGGGGATGTGAAGAAAAACTCTGTGAAGAAAGGAAATGTGAAAAAGACTGTGGGGAAAAGCAGGGGAAAGCGTATGGATAAAGCGAAAATGACGGTGGTTGAAAAATCTGTGGCTGTAAAGGATGGGGTAAAGGTTGTGAAACGGGTGGCTTCTCGCAGGAAGGGGGCTTCCGGGGATGAGTGATGGTTTGTGAATTAAATGGGAATATGGTTGGGGGTGATTGGGGTGGTGAGGATTTGAGTGGATTGTAGGAAAAAGTGCTTGCATTTTTTGTAAAATACGGTATAATATCAGTTGTGTTTAGCACAAGCTGGAATAGCTCAGTCGGTAGAGCACTTCACTCGTAATGAAGGGGTCGTGAGTTCGAGTCTCATTTCCAGCTTATATATGACTGATAGGAGTCCGGTGTCTTTGGAATATGAAGATGCCGGGCTTTTTTTGTGTGTATGGATGTGGTTGAGGGACGCCAGAGGAAGGTGGCATCGCTCCGGGCAGGGACTCCGTCGGGGGATACTACTAGGGCTCCGTGAGACGGCTAAAAGCATTGCGGCAGGGCCAGAACTCGCCTGCGGCTCAGACAGCAGACCCTGCCGCAATAACGCCGTCTCCCGCAGCCCAAGTAGTAATCACCCCTCCTCCGCAGCAGCCCGGCCCGATGCCACCTTCCTCTGGCTGACGCTTCCAGCCGACAAGAAAAAAGCCAGAGCATGGGACAGAAGCAAACATCAAAGAAACATCAAAGAATCCAGAATACAGGAACCAGATCGGCACGGCGTACCATTATAAATATCGAAGAATCCAGAAACCAGATCGGCACAGCATACCACCATAAGTACCGAAGAATCCCAGAACCAGATCGCAGATCGGCCCAGCGTATCACCATAAATATCGAAGAATACAGGGACCAGATCGGCCCAGCGTACCACTATAAGTACCGAAGAATCCCAGAACCAGATCGCAGATCGGCACAGCGTACCACCATAAGTACCGAAGAATACAGAAACCAGATCGGCACAACGTTCCATTTTGAGTACCGCAGCATACAGACAAAAGTCAACAACGCAGCACACACAACAACGAAGAATTACTTCCGTGCCCAAGAGGGTGGGGGTGCAGGGGGAGGGCCTTCGGGCTACGGAACT